>NZ_JALW01000060.1:0-45199 GCF_000710795.1 Enterobacter sp. T1-1
CTTAACGGTTCTGTTGTGGCGGGTCAGCAGCTGTTGGTCAAGGGAGGCGAGCTGGTGCAGCAGGGAAATCTCAGTGCTTCCGAGATTGCCCTCAACGCGCAGACGCTGACGCAGGAGAGCCGCAGCACAACAAATGCCAGCGGGAACATCACGCTCACCACGTCTGGCCACAGCCAACTGAAAGGCAGCACAACCGCCGGGCAATCTCTCGCCGTCAGCGCGGGCAGCCTCGCGAACCATGGCGCATTAGCCGCCGTGGCGGATACCCGGATTAACACCGGTATATTCAGCAATACCGGCACCGTTCAGGGCAACAGCCTGACCGTCTCCGGGACGGATATCACCAGCTCCGGCGCGCTGAAGAGCGCCTCCACGCTGGATATTCGCGCAGGCAATGCCACGCTTTCCGGTGAGACCGGCGCGAAAGGGAAAACCACCGTAACCGCGAGCGGCAATCTGAACAACAGCGGCACGCTTATCAGCGATGACACGCTCACGCTGAACGCGGCGCAGATTGTCAACAGCGGTACGCTTTCCGGTGTCCGGGGGCTCACCACCTCAGGGAAGACGTTCACCGCCAGCGCAACGTCAGTGACCCACAGCGACGGGGATGTGGCGCTGAACAACACCGATACCACGCTTGCTGGTGAAACCAGTGCCGGTGGCGCGGTTACCGTGCAGGGCCGCAGCCTCAACACCACGGCCACGGCACAGACACAGGGCAACAGCGTCGGCGTGGCCGTGCAAAACGCAAAACTTGAAGGAACTCAGGCTGCCAAAGGCAACATGACGTTCAAGGCTGACAGCAGTCTCAACCACACGGGAAAATCATCAGCTTCAGGGCTTAAGGTTGAAACCGGCCATCTCAGCAACGGTGGAACCCTGACGGCCTCCGCGCTTGCAATCGACAGCCCTGAGGTCATTAACGGTGGTCTGATCCACGCCGGACAAACGCTGTCGCTGGTTACCCGTCTGCTGGATAACCGCAGCAGCGGCGTGCTGTACAGCCCGTCGGCACTGTCACTTTCCCTCTCTGAACTGAACAACGCCGGTATTATCACCAGCGACGCGGCGCTTTCCCTCTCTGGTTCAAATCTGACCAACAGCGGCGAGCTGAGCGGTACTTCACTGGCAATTGATTACGAGACGCTGAAGAACAGCGCGGAGGGGATGTTGCTGGCTCAAGGGGCAAACCGCATCACGGCACAGTCGGTGTCCAGTGCGGGCAGCATGGTGGGCAATACCCTGACGCTGAATGCCGATCGCCTGGAAAGTGCCGGTCTGTTACAGGGCGATAGCGCATTATCACTGACCGCCGGAATCCTGAATTTACTGACAGGCTCCCGCACGCTGACGGGGGGAGCGCTCGGCCTTTCAGGTACCACGCTGGCTACCGCAGGGCAGCTCCAGGGACAGGATGTCAGCATCCGTTCCCACGACTGGACTAACCGCGGAAGTTCCCTCGCGACCGGCTCACTTGACGTTACGACCGCTGGAACGCTCAGCAATACCGGCGAACTGATGAGCCAGGGCAACGGGACGCTGAATGCGGTCAATACCGTTAACAGCGGCAATATGTTGTCGGCCGGTGACCTTTCGCTTAACGGAAAGACGCTGCGCAACAGCGGTACGCTTCAGGGGAATCGCGTCACCGCGCATCAGGACACCATCACGAACAGCGGAACGCTGACCGGGATTGCCGCCCTGACGCTGGCCGCCCGCCAGGAGATGGCGGCGCCATTACTGACGCTGGTGAATGACGCGTCGGGATCGTTGCTGACCGCGGGCGAGTTGTCCGTGACAGGCGGCGATCTGCGTAACGCAGGGCAATGGCAGGGGAAACGGGTACTTATTCATGCGCAGGCGCTTACGAACGGCGGTGCGATCCAGGCAGAAAATTTACTGGATGCGCAAATCGACAGCACCCTTACCGGGACAACGGGCAGCAAAATCACCTCCAATGGAGAACTGGCGCTCTCAGCACTGACGCTGGCAAACAGCGGGCAGTGGATTGCAAAACACCTCACGCTGGGGGCCAGTACCCTGAACAACAGCGGTGAGATCACCGGCGTTGATGCGCTTTCGGTCGCCCTTACGCAGCTGAATAACCAGGCCGGAGGAAAACTGCTCAGCGCAGGCGCGCTGACGCTTGATGCGGAAAATGCAACGAATGCCGGGCAAATCCAGGGGAAAGCGACCACGGTTACCGCCGGGCAACTCATTAACAGCGGACGGCTTCAGGGAGAAGCGCTGACGCTGAATGCCTCGGGCGCGCTGAACAATACCGCCAGCGGTGTGCTGCTGAGCGAGAATGCGCTGACGGTATCGACAGCCACGCTGAACAATCAGGGCACGCTGCAGGGCGGTGGGGAATCTTCGGTGAAGGCCACCACCCGCGTACAGAACGACAGCAAAATGCTCTCCGGTGGCAAACTCACGCTGACCGCACCGGAACTGGCGAACAGCAGCAGTGGTCTGGTTCAGGCGGTGAGGTTGCTGCTGGATGTGGTGAACGCGGTGAATAGTGGGCGGATACTCGCTACTGACAACGCTGAGCTACGGGGAACGACGCTGACCAACGACGGCATGCTGCAAGGTGCAGACCTGCTGGTTAATTATCAAAAACTGAGTAACAGCGGTACGGCTCTCGGTACCCGTTCGCTTACGGTGAAGGGCGATGAGATTACCCATTCCATCAGCGGTAAGTTGTTCAGCGCGGGTAACCTCACGCTCAACAGCGGCACGCTGAAAAACGCCGGACAGATTGTGGCGCTGGGAGATGTCACGCTTCATCTGTTAAATGCGCTTGAGTTCAGTGGAACGCTGGCCGCCAGCAACACCCTGTCTCTCACCGCTCAGGGGGATATCACCAATAATGGCACCCTACAGGGAAACAGCCTCGTTCTGAGCACGGGGGGAGTATTAACCAACAACGGCCAGTTCACTGCAGGTAAGGGTGACAGCACGTTCAGCGCGCAACGTATTGTGCTCAATACAGCCGGTAGCCTCTCGGCAGGCGGCGACGTGGTATTTAACAGCCTGAGTGACATAACCGTAAATGGCTTTACTGGTACGGCTGGCAGCCTGACGATGAATGCTGTGGGCACCTTGCTCAATACCGCTCTGATTTATGCCGCGAATAATATGCAGCTCTTTGCCGACCGTATTCATAACGTCTACGGCGATATTCTGGCAGGGAATAGCCTGTGGATGCAGAAAAATGCGGCGGGGGCTGCGAACAGTGAAGTGGTGAATACGTCCGGGAATATTGAGACGCAGAAGGGTGATTTGACCGTCGCAACAGGGCTGCTGAGCAATAAATGGGAGCAGTTGGATGTGGAAGTGCTGCCTGAGCAGGCGGTGACTTCGTTACCGTGGGTAACAATGACGGAAGCGTTGATCCCAGCAGGCTGGTTACCCCGGGAGGAATATGATTGGTTTGTGACAGACTTCGGTGGCAGTGGTACTGGAGCCCCTGGTTTCAAACCGGAATCCTGGGCGACACCTTACGAAGCATACTATGAAAAAGCTTTTGCCGTTCTTGAGTCTGAAGTTCGGGTAAACGCGACGGGCAAAGCCGCCAGGATCGCCTCCGGGCGCGATCTCTTTATTACTGCGGGAGAACTTGATAATCAGGCGAGTTTTATTCTTGCGCAACGTGACGCCACGTTAAGCGGGAGCGTATTAAACAATCAGTCATGGGAATCGGGTAAGCGGATCACTTATCAGGTTTACCACTATGATGTATCCCAGACGCAGGGACGCCTGGGAAGCATGAAGCCTAACCCGGCAAAAACAGGGGATGTGCACGATACCATCCGGTACCTTGCTACTGGCGAGAGATACACTGCAACCGAGGGAACAGCAACGAGTTACCGTGCCGTTATTCAGGCAGGCGGTAATATTCACGCCACCTTCACCAACGACATCAGCAACACTCTCGTCACGGCCAACACGGACGGCTTTAGCAATACGATTGCCGCCCCTACGCTGACCCCGCTCAGCAACCAGTCCATTACCAGCGGCGAGCAGGCGCAGTCCCTTGTCGAAGCGGATGCGCAGGACATCACCACCCCGCAATGGCGTGATGCGGTGAGTGACGCCCTGAAAGATATCTCCGGCGGTTCATCACTCTCCGACCAAAACGGCAGCAGCGGTAACTATCCGCTGCCGTCCGGCAACAACGGCTATTTTGTTCCCTCCACCGATCCCGATAGCCCGTATCTGATTACGGTGAACCCGAAGCTCGATGAACTCGGCAACATGGACGACAGCCTGTTTAATGGACTGTATGACCTGCTTGGCATAACACCCGGTGCCACACCGCGTGAAACCAACAGCGCGTATACCGATCGGAACCAGTTCCTTGGCTCGTCCTATTTCCTGGACAGGCTCGGCCTGAACCCGGATCGCGACTACCGGTTCCTCGGCGACGCGGCGTTTGATACCCGTTATGTCAGCAACGCGATTCTGAACCAGACCGGCAGCCGCTATATCAACGGCATCGGCTCCGATCTCGATCAGATGCGCTACCTGATGGACAGCGCCGCAGAGCAACAAAAAACGCTGGGGCTGAAATTCGGCGTGGCGCTCACGGCTGAGCAGGTTGCTGCACTCGATAAAAGCATGCTCTGGTGGGAATCAGCGACCATCAATGGTCAGACGGTGATGATCCCGAAAGTCTACCTGTCGCCGAAGGATGTCACCGTGCACAGCGGCAGCGTGATTAGCGGCAATAACGTCCAGCTGGCGGGCGGGAACGTCATTAACAGCGGCAGCACAATTGCGGCGCAGAATGGGCTCTCAATCGACAGCAGCAACAGCCTGAGCAACCTCAACGCCGGACTGCTGAGCGCAGGTGGCGGGCTGAACCTGAGCGCGCTGGGGGATATCAATAACATCGGATCCACCATCAGCGGCAAAACGGTAGGGCTGGAGAGCGTCGCGGGCAGCATTAACAACATCACCCGCGCACAGCAGTGGAATGTCGATGCGGGAAATGTGCATTTCAGTGGCACCGATGTCGGCAAGACGGCCTCCATCACCGCCACCGACGGGCTGACGATGCGCGCCGGACAGGATATCAACGTGACCGGCGCAAACGTGTCGGCGGGTGGCCGCCTGGGTATGGCGGCGGGGAATGATATCAACATCACCGCCAACGAGATCGCGACCAGCGAAGGGCGCGCCGGGCGCAACCGCGCGACCACGGAGACGGCGTCCGTCACGCATCAGGGCAGCACCCTGAGCGCGGGCGGTGACCTCACCTTGCAGGCAGGTAACGACGTGAATGCCCGTGCGGCGGCGATAGCGGCGGAAGGCGATGTGGGCATTCAGGCCGGTCGGGATGTGAACCTGCTGGCGGAAGCGTCGATGGAACGCTCCAGCAGCCAGGCGAAGAAAAAAACCGCCATTGACGAATCTGTTCGTCAGCAGGGTACGGAGATTGCCAGCGGGGGGAATACGGTGATCCTCGCAGGGCGCGACGTAACCGCGCAGGCGGCTGACGTGACAGCGCAGGGCGATATTGGCGTGGCGGCAGGCCGCGACGTAAATCTGACGACGGCGACGGAGAGCGATTACCGCTATCGGGAACAAACTAAAACCAGTAGCGGCTTCCTGAGCAAAAAGACCACCCACACCATCGAGGAAGAGAGCGCGACACGGGAGAAAGGCTCGCTGCTGAGCGGCGACAATGTGACGGTGTCGGCGGGTAACAACCTGCGGGTGTTAGGTTCTGCGGTTGCTGGCGACGGCGATGTGGCCCTTTCCGCGGGCAACAATGTGGACATCGTGGCGGCGACCAACACCGACACGGCCTGGCGCTTTAAGGAGACCAAAAAGTCCGGTCTGATGGGCACGGGTGGCATTGGCTTCACCATCGGCAGCAGCAAGTCCACCCACGATCTTCGCGAGCAGGGTACCACCCAGAGCGAGAGCTTCAGCACCGTCGGCTCGACGGGCGGCAACGTCAGCATTACAGCGGGCAAACAGGCGCATATCGGTGGGGCAGATATCATCGCACAGAAGGATATCAGCCTGACCGGTGACAGCGTGGTGATTGAGCCGGGGCATGACAAACGCACCCGCGATGAGACCTTTGAGCAGAAGAGCAGCGGGCTGACGGTGGCGCTGTCCGGGGCGGCGGGGAGTGCGGTGAACAGTGCAGTGCAGACGGCACGTGACGCGAAAGGCGAGAGCGATGACCGCCTTGCGGCGCTGAAGGCCACCAAAGCGGCACTGTCAGGCGTACAGGCATCGCAGGGTGCAGAAATGGCGCAGATCAACGGCGATCCCAACAGCGGTATCGGCGTCAGCGTTTCGCTCTCTTCGCAGAAATCGAAATCCGAGCAGCACATGCAGAGTGACACGGTTGCGGGCAGTACGCTGAATGCGGGGAATAATCTGTCCATTACCGCGACCGGAAAAGGGAAAGGGGAGAACAGCGGCAACATCCTTATCGGCGGCAGTCAGCTGAAGGCGGGCGGCGACACCGCGCTTGTCGCAGCGAACGACATCGTGCTGGGCGGTGCGGCCAGCACACAGCAGACGACAGGAAAGAACAGCAGCAGCGGTGGCGGTGCAGGCGTCAGCATTGGCGGCGGCAAGAGCGGTTACGGCATCGGCGTGTTTGCGAATGTGAATGCTTCGAAAGGCAGTGAAAAGGGCGACGGTACGGCCTGGACGGAAACGACGCTCGACAGCGGCGGTACGGTCTCCATGACCAGCGGTCGGGACGCCATTCTGAACGGCGCGCAGGTAAGTGGCGATAAAATCGTTGCGGATATCGGGCGCGATCTGTGGATGAGCAGCCAGCAGGACAGCAACGATTATAAATCGACGCAGAACAGCACGGCGGCAGGCGGCAGCTTCTCGTTCGGCAGCATGACGGGGTCCGGCTACATCAGTGCCAGTCAGGACAAAATGAAGAGCACGTATGACTCGGTGCAGGAGCAGACAGGGCTCTTCGCGGGCGATGGCGGTTTTGATGTGACGGTGGGACGCCACACGCAGCTTGACGGTGCGGTGATTGCCTCGACGGCGACGGCGGACAAAAACAGTCTCGATACGGGCACGCTGGGCTTCCGGGATATCCACAACGAGGCGGATTACAAGGTCAGCCACAGCGGCGTCAGCCTGAGCGGCGGCGGTGACTTTGGCGGTGATGCATTCAAGGGCAACCTGCCGGGCGGCGTGGTATCGGCAGCGGGCAGCAGCGGTCATGCGGAGGGTACGACACAGGCGGCGGTGGGCGAGGGTAACATCACCATCCGTGATACCGAAAACCAGCAGCAGGATGTGGCCAGCCTGAGCCGGGATACAGAACACGCAAACGACAGCATCAGCCCGATATTTGACAAGGAGAAGGAGCAGAAGCGGCTTGCGCAGGTGAGTGCCATCAGCGATATCGGCGGGCAGGTGGCAGACATCGCCAGAACGCAGGGCGAGCTGAATGCGCTGAAGGAAGCGCGTAAGACGCACCTTGACCTGACGGTTGAGCAACTGAAAGAGACGCAGACGTACAGGGATGAGCAGGCGAAGTTTGGCACGGGCAGCACCATTCAGCGTGGTATTCAGGCGGCGACGGCTGCGCTTCAGGGGCTGGCAGGCGGAGATATCGCCGGCGCGCTGGCGGGAGCCTCGGCACCGGAGCTGGCGCATCTGCTGAAATCGACGGAGGGCAATCCGGCGGTCAACACCATTGCGCACGCGATACTGGGCGGCGCGGTTGCGGCACTGCAGGGGAACAGTGCAGCGGCGGGTGTGGCCGGTGCGGCGACCGGTGAGCTTGCGGCGAAGGCGATAGCGGGTATGCTGTACCCTGACGTCAAAGATTTATCGACGCTGAGCGAAGAGCAGAAGCAGACGGTCAGTGCACTGGCAACGATATCGGCCGGGATGGCTGGCGGGCTTGCCGGAGACAGTACGGGTTCGGCGGTGGCCGGGGGACAGGCAGGGAAGAATGCGGTTGAGAATAATGCGCTGGGAGATAGGGACAAGCTGCCGGTCAATATCTTCGACATCAATCCGCTGAAACCAAATGTGCTGGATGCTGACGGGGATCCGCTTACTGGTGGTGGGGCAGCTAAAGGTGGCAAAGTTAGCCCTACTACGAAAGAAAATCTCATTTCGTCAGCGAATAAACCTATCAATGGCCAAGGTATGTCTGCCGCCGCAAGAGCCTGGGAAAAACATGCAGGTAGAGAAGGTGGTACTTTTGAACCTTTAAAAGGTAACGTGACTCAGAAAAATGAAGCGGCAAGTAAGTTTGTCAATGATGTTTTGAGCAATCCGGGAACAGCCAAAACAGAGTTGTCTCGTGGTGGAGTTGAATATCGCTTACCAAATGGTCAAGGTATTCGTTATAACTCGGATGGTTCATTTTCTGGTTTTTTAGACCCAAGAAGGTAAGGTAAATGAAGAATGGATTTGAAGTGGATTTTTTCAGCGATTCTCGTTACGAAGAACTGACAGCAGAAATATCTTATAAAGGGCAAATCCTTTGTCAGTTGAATAAAGATAAGGGTATTGATTCTATTGAAATAGAATTTTTCTCAGATAGCCGAATCTTGTCCGAAGCTGTAGAAATGAAATTCCCAATTGACGATTTCTTAAAGATATTAATGCAAACAAAAGCTGATTTGATTGGGTAACGAGGATCCCGGGCACCGAGTCGGGAGCTTACTTTTATCGGTCAGGAAAAAATGCGTTATCCCGTTTGTATACGGGCAGTTTGGGCTTTAGCGATATCCACAACCAGGCGGATTTTAAGACGGAGCATCAGGGCGCGGGTATCAGTTCGGGCGGCAGCATCGGCAAGCAGTTTGCCGGGAATATGGCGAACGCTCTGCTGGCCGGAGGCGGTAACAGCGGTCACGCGGAAGGGACAACACAGGCGGCGGTGAGCGAAGGGACGCTCATCATCCGCGATAAGGAGAACCAGAAGCAGGATGTGGCTGACCTGAGCCGCGATGCGGAGCATGCGAACGGCAGCATCAGCCCGATATTTGACAAGGAGAAGGAGCAGCAGCGCCTGCAGGAAGTGCAGTTGATTGGTGAGATTGGCTCGCAGGTGGTGGATATTGCGAACACGCAGGGGGAAATAAACGGGCTGAACGCAGGCAGAAAAGAGCTTGCAGATAAAGGGATAACCGAGCCGGGGGCGGATGCCAGCGACGAGGTTAAAGCCGCATATCAGAATGCCCTGCGCGAGACCGGTGCGTATAAGACCACGACGGCAAAATACGGGACGGGTAGCGACCTGCAGAGGGGTATCCAGGCGGCGACGGCCGCGCTTCAGGGGCTGGCGGGCAGCGACCTGAAGGCAGCACTGGCGGGGGCATCCGCGCCGGAGCTGGCGTATCGTATTGGTCACGACATGGGAATCGATAACAATACGGCAGCGAAAACCATTGCGCATGCCATCCTGGGCGGTGCGGTTGCGGCGCTGCAGGGAAACAGTGCAGCAGCGGGTGCGGCCGGAGCGGCGACCGGTGAGCTTGCGGCGAAGGCGATAGCGGGTATGCTGTACCCTGACGTCAAAGATTTATCGAAGTTGAGCGAAGAGCAGAAGCAGACGGTTAGTGCACTGGCAACGATATCAGCCGGGATGGCTGGCGGGCTTGCTGGAGACAGTACGGGTTCGGCGGTGGCCGGGGGGCTGGCAGGGAAGAATGCGGCTGAGAATAATTTACTCGGTGGTAGTGAAGATGCTCAGGCTGCGTGGATACGCCAGCATGGTATCGACATGGCGACATGTGCAGATAACCCTTCCGGTGCCGCTTGCCAGAAAGCAATGAATGAGCGGGATGCGGTAGGGGTGGCTCTGGCTACGAGTACAGTGGCATTACTCCCAGGTAGTGCTCAGGCTATGTGGGGACTGGGAGCAAGTGCGAATGCAGGTATCAGTTATCTGGCGGATGGCACTATAGATCCGGCAAATGCGGCGATAGCGGGTTGGGTGAATGTTATAAGCATGGGTAATGGCCTAGCTGGTACAGTGGGTTGGAATGCAGCCGGTGGTGCATTTGGTAACTGGCTGGATGGAAAGGATCCACTATCTGGTGCTGCGATGAATGGTGGTACATCGGCAATAGGTTATGGTGTAGGTAAGGTTATTCAAGGGCCACTGGAGAAAGTAATTAATCCTAACTGGAAAAACTGGGAATGGCTCGATGTTGGTATGGGTATCAGTAAGCCTCTACCACTAAATCCAACGCCTGGAATTGCTGGAAATATAGGTTCTTCAATTGGTTCAGAAGGGTCAGGAACTATAATCCAAGATCAGTTAAAAAACCTACAGGAGAAAAAATAATGAGATATCAATCTCTCTTTACGCGTTTTTTAGTAACTGTACTGATATGGTTTATTGCCATATTTATCATGTCAATAGCAATATTTTTCTTCACTAGAGTGTTTGTTTTTTATTGGATTGGTGGCGATTTTTTATTCTCATATGTTGATATTATGAAAGCTTTAAAAATAGCTGTGTATTGTTCTCTATTATGTAGCATAGGGAGTTGGGTCTTATATCGAATTAACAAAAAAAACAGAAGATAATGGAATAAATCCAGCCCTTAATTCGATGGGGTTTTAGTTGCGGAGAATAACTCGCTGGCGCTGGGTCGCCAGAGGTTGCGCGGTTGCAGCGCCGTGCTGGACGAAGGTCCCATAGCAGTTGCTTGAAATCGGGGTCAAGGCCGGTATTACCGGCGCGGTGGCGAAAACACTTGCCGACAAACTGACAGCTGATGAACTGGATCATCTTGTACCCTGGAAATGATGGGCAATGATGAGATCACCAGAAAGTATCTCAGTTCGCTTTAGGATAAGTACGGTTCCGGGAGTGCTTTGAATCCGAATATCGGCAAGGATCTGACGGATGGCGAGAAGGCAGAACTGGGCGGTGCGGGGTCAGGCACCGGTACACCACCACCGCCGGAAAATGATCCTAAGCAGCAAAATGAAAAGCCCGTAGAAAAGCTTAATCAGAAATAAGAAAGTACGATTAAGAAGATCGGTAATACTATAAAAAATGCTCTGAAAGACCATGATATTACTGGAACTATCAAAGACATGGATGGTAATTCAGTGCCTAAAGAGAATGGAGGGTATTGGGATCATATGCAGGAAATGCAAAATACGCTCAGAGGATTAAGAAATCATGCGGATACGTTGAAAAACGTCAACAACCCCGAAGCTCGGGCTGCGTATAGTAGAGCAACAGATGCTATTAATAAAATAGAATCGGCTTTGAAAGGACATGGAATATGATTACCTTCCGTAAATTGATTGGAAACATCAATGTGACGAAAGAACCAGATCAACAATCACCACTTGAACTCTGGTTCGAACGTATTATTGATGTGCCTATTGAAGAGCTCACAGTGGAAGACCTCTGCCGAGCTATCCGACAGAAATTATGTATTGATCAACTGATGCCCAGGGTCTTGGAAGTCCTGACTGAAGAACCATTGGCAGTTGAGTATTACGATGGTGAACTAATTACTGCCTTATCAACAATAAAAGCAGAAGATCTAAGAGGTCAGAAAAATACTTTTACCCAAATAAGGCAACTGATTAACCAGTTGTCTCCTTCAGATATTAACGATGATCTAAGAAAAGATATATTAAAAATCAATCAAATAATCGTATAAACGCTCCCGGCCATCGGGCCGGGAGCGTTCTGTCAGGCTTTACTCGAAGTTCCCGTATCTGCTCTGGATCACTCACAGATTGCCGAAATTTAACGGCAGTGGATATTGCAGTATGCAGGGGAACGCCGAATTAGGCCTGAACTAAGTACGAAAGAGCGGTAAGCGTAAGCAAGCAGAAGGATATTCTCCTTCATTATTTTATCTCAAGGAAAGAAAATGAAAGTAACAACATTCACAGTAACTACTTTACTATTCGTTGTAACGCTAACGGGTTGTGCCAGCAAAATAAAGCCTGAAACAGTAACCTCTTCCAATGGTAGTTCAATTGAGATTATGGCTGTGTCAGCACAGGCAGATCTTAACAATAATCGTATCGCAGATAATTCACTACGCGTAGTTACTCCGACTCATAACGCTGTAGGAAAAGGGTTGGCCGTTTTGTTTGTGTTGACCGGAAATATAAAACCCAGCAGTTTTGATAAAGAAAATTATAAAGGGGAAATCATCGAGTCGATCAAAAATCCTACTGATACCTATCTTGTTCAAGGTGCAAAGAAAAGTATCAGTAAGTGGATGGACTCCCAATCCAGCGGTTATGTTTATAAAGAACAACTCAATATTGGCCATGCTACCTGGGCATTGATTTTTAAAGATGCTACAGCAACCACTCCCGTTTATCAGTTGAAATATAAGGTGCTTTTCTATAAGAAACCTGAGGGTGGGAATATGTTTTCCGCATATACTGTAGCTGAATGTTCCCCCGTTCCTGTGGAAGCGAATCTGTCAGAATGGGAACGTGATAATTATAAGAAGGTGACGATTGAAACCCAAAAATATATGGATACGTGTATCATGGAATTAAATAATCAACTCCCGCGCTTGCTGAAGAAATAGCATTTGTATAAAAACAGTCCCGGTTTTAAAACCGGGATGTTATCTGTATGAAAATTCGCTTTTGATAAAAATAATTATGGGAATGGCGAAGTAGCTTCGGAAAATATTTTTGAATAATATCATTGAATGATCCCTACCTCCGTGCTGGAAATCCTATATCAATTGTTACATTTACTCTCATTACACGTTGCGGGGCTTGTTAGCAGTTGTCATTCTGATTATCCCGCCCCCCTATGCCCGGTTTACCATAAAATTCCTAAAATGTGTAATTTGCCAGCGACATCACTTTATCCTGCTCTGGATTGTTCATCTTCCATGTTAAAATACGTAGCAAACAACATTGTTAAAGGACAAACGATGAAAATGAAGCTTTCCCTGTTTTGCGCAAATACAGGTTTAAGTAAAAAGGACTTCCCCTTATGGTTAGATGTTTACGATGCGCTTCATCAGCTCAGGAGGAATACGGGAAGCGTTAATATTGTAGATGTTGATAATCAAAAAACGCTCATCATCCATTCGGATGGTATGCATTTCCTGCTCTCATTAATTGAGGGTAAGGATGATAAAACAAAAATAAAAAGTATCCAAACTGCTTGTTTTGGAAGGAAAGGAAGTTCTGTTCCGCCTGTTTTTCTGAGTCATTCTCATGGCCTGACAAGTGATTTCGAGTTTGTGACTGAGGTTTCCAGAACCTTTTTCATCACAGGACAGGTTTAGCGTTTTGCTGCATTAAACCAACCCTGTTATATCCGGCATTTAAATTCCAAACCCATCTATTTAAATCATTATGCCTAATGAAAAGTAGGTTGTGGTCGTGTATTTCGTATTTTTTCTGAATTATTCTCAAACCAGACAAACCTTGTCCTGATTCAACACGTGGTAGGCTATGGTGTATAGCGTGTAATGGAGCCGTTAATGCCTCAGGAAAGAATAAACACCAATGACAAAAATACTGCTTGTGGATGACCATCCGGCAATCTGCTTTGCGCTCAAGGTGCTGCTGGAAAAAAATCCGGATTTTATCGTGACGACATCCTCCGGCGAGAACCTGCTGACGCTGCTGCATCGTGAACAGCCATCGCTGCTGATCCTCGATCTGGAACTCAAAAACGCTGACGGGCTGGATCTTCTCCCGCGTATCAAGCACCACTTCCCTGCGCTCAGGGTGCTGGTTTATACCAACCAGCCTGCGGGGATCTATGCACTGCGTACGCTGAAGGCCGGGGCGAGCGGGTTTATCAATAAAAGCCTGGCGCTGGAGCGCGTCGAGCCGGTTTGCCAACTGCTGCTGGACGGCTATCACTGTTTCCCGGAAGAGACATTCACGAAAATCGTCGAGGCTACTGAAATACAACATGATACCCGGGCGCTGCTGGCGAGTTTCTCCGATCGTGAAATCGCGGTGCTGAACTATCTGAAGCAGGGCAAAAGCAACAAGGAGATTGCCGACCGGCTGGCGCTCAGCAACAAAACCATCAGCACCTATAAGGCGCGAATGATGAAAAAAAGCGGCTTTGCGCATTTTGAACAACTTTTCGATCTTATTGATACTTCAGAGCCAGAGACGTGAGAGCCGTTACCTTTATCCTGCTTTTTTGTATTGCCTTTACCGTGTGCGCCGCGCAACCGGGGGAATCCCTTCGCCTGCTGGCGCGTAGCCATGAAAAGGTGATCGAACCGGGACTCAGCGGCAGCGAATGGCGCTGGGTGCGCGAACACCGCAAAATCCGTCTGGCGGTCTGGGAGCCGATGATGCCCCCTTACGACATCACCACCGGGCTGAATGATTACGGTGGTATCAATGCGGATTTCACCGGGCTGGTGGCAGAAAACCTTGGCCTGGAGATCGAGGTGGTGCGTTATCCCACCTATGACGATGCCTTGTCAGCATTGCGGGCAGGCAAGGCGGATTTTATGCCTCAGGCAGGGGATAGCCAGCAACAACAGGGGCTGATGCTGAGTGTGCCCTACAGCGACAACATCCCGGTTGAAGTGGTGAATACCGATGCCTCGCCCGATGAGCCGGTGAAAAGGATCGCCGTTTCGCCTGTCTACAGCAGCAGCGACGTGCTGGCCCGTTATCCGGGGGCTGACATTGTGAATTTCTCCTCCACGCGGCATGCGCTGGAGGCGCTGGCGTTTCGCGAAATCGATCTGTTCTTCAGCGATGCGATCACCGCGCGCTATCTGGCGAGTCAGTCCAGTTTAAGCAATCTCAGTATTCGTCCGGTGGCGGACACGTTCGAGGCGTCGGGATTCTCGTTCGCCGCGATGCCAAAGATGGCGGTCTGGATCGCGATCCTCAACAAGATGCTGACGGCGCTGCCGGAGAACGCGGGGGTGGAGATCCACCGTCGCTGGAGCGGGGGGATCCCGCTCTCCCTGAGCGAAGAGCCACCGCGTTACACCTCGCTCGAACATAAATGGATCAAAGAACATTCCCGGATCCGCGTCGCGGTGGCGCAGGATAACGCCCCCATTGCCTTTTTCAACGAGCGCGGGCAGCTGCGCGGCATCCTGGCGGATCTGCTGACCGCGCTCCGCCTGCGTACCGGGTTTACCTTTGAAATCCGCCGTTATCCCAGCCAGGCCACCGCCTTCAGGGCCATTAATCGCGGAGAGGCCGAGCTGATTGCAGGCGTCACGCAGGAGGGGATCTGGCAGGCGGATCTCCTCACCACCCGAACCTGGCTGTATAACTCCTGGGTTATGGTTGGACGTGCGCTCCCGGGGAAGGAGGCGCTTCAGCCCCGTGTGGTGAGCCTGCGCGGTGAAGCGCCTGATGGCTGGCTTGGCCGACAAAACAGCGGCCAGACGGCGAAGGTCGATACCTGGTGGCAGGGTTTTAACAGCGTGGTGAAGGATCAAAACGACATGATGGTGGTGCCGCTGATCATTGCCAACGCCCAGCTCACCCGCAAAGAATTTGCCTCACTGAAAATTCTTGCCAGCATCGATGCCGAACCGTTGCGCTTTGCCTTTGGCGCATCGCGGCAGGCCTGGCCGCTGATCACCATTCTGAATAAAGCGCTGATCAACATCCCGCCGGAAGATCTCCACGCCCTGACGCGCGGCAGCAATACGGGCAATGCGTTTGCCTCTGTGTCGACGTCGGCGCTGTCGATTACGTGGATGGTGACGTTCACCGCCGCCGGTCTGGCCTTGCTGGCGCTGGTGGCCGGGTGGATCTACCGTCGGCGGCGCATCCAACAGGCGCGCATCCGCAAGCTTATTCAGTCGCTGCGCGCAGCGAAACAGCGCGCAGAGCGAGCCCGTCGGGGAAAAAGCGCCTTTCTGGCGACCATGAGCCATGAAATTCGCACGCCCGTCAGCGCCATTATCGGCATGCTGGAGCTGGTGATGAAACGTCCCGACCATGCCCCGCAAAACCCGCAGTCGATACGGGTCGCCTGGGACGCAGCGCAGTCGCTGTTGCTGCTTATCGGGAATATCCTGGATGTGGAGCGTATTGTGTCCGGTCGTCTGGTGCTCCGCCCGGAGCGCGCCTCGCTTCGAAACCTGATTGAAGGAACGGTGTCGCAGTTTGAGGGGCTGGCGGCGCAGAAATCATTGAAGCTGCTGCTGGAAATGGATACCGCCCTGAAAGGGGACGTATTGATCGATGTGATGCGTTTTCGTCAGATCGTCACCAACCTGCTGGGCAACGCCATTAAATTCACCGACCACGGTCAGGTGATGCTGCGGGCGCAGCCGCAATGGCAGGACGGCGAGTTTATGCTGCTGGAGCTGACAATAGCAGACACCGGCGAGGGGATTGATGCTGCGACGCAACAGCGTCTGTTCCAGCCTTTTAGTCAGGGTGAGAGCCGTACCCGGGCGCAGGGCAGCGGGCTGGGGCTCTATATCTGTCGCCAGCTCGCGGACATGATGGAAGGGGATCTCACGCTGAACAGCGTGCCGGGTGAGGGGACAACGGTCACGGTGACGCTCAGGCTGCCCGTTATGGCCGCACTGCCAGAGAAAGAGGCTAAAGCTTGCGTGCCACCCGGCAAACGCGCAGCGTTGACCATCATGGTGGTAGACGATAACCCGGTCGGGCGGATGCTGCTTACCCAGCAGCTTGAGTGGCTGGGGCATGCGGTCACCCAGCACGACAGCCCGGCAAAGCTGCTTGAGAGCCTGGCAATCCGACAGCCGGACGCGGTGATCACCGACTGCAACATGCCCGAGATGAGTGGCTATGCCCTGTCGCGCATCATCAATGAACATTACCCCAGTGTCACGGTGTTTGGCATGACGGCGGACGCGCGTGAATCCGTGCGGGATGAGGCGCGGGAAGCAGGCATGCGCGACTGTATCTTCAAGCCGGTCACGCTGGTTGCGCTGGAAAATCTGCTTGCCCCTCTTGCCCCCTCCGGTAAATCGCCGGTTGCTTCGCCATATTCCATCACGCTCCCCCCAGCACTGCTGGACGGTGAGCATCTGGCAACGTTTCTGGATTTGCAGATAACCGTGCTGGAGGAGACGCTGGGCGATATTGCGCTGTGGCGAAAGGAACCCGGTACACCCTTGAAGGACGCGCTGCACCGACTGCGGGGCGGTATTCAACTGCTCGGTATGCCAGCGCTTGAGGCCCGCTGTCTGGAGCAGGAGCAGGCTGCCGACAGCGGCGGCATCCGTCAGCTTGAGGAGGAGATTCAGGCATTAAGGGCTGCATTACAGCGCTGGCGCGAGACGGGACTACAACCGGGCGAGACCGTCCTACAGCAGAATGAGGACGGGCGTACAGCGTAAGCTTCCCGTCCGCCGGGGTACTCTTTTATTCGAGGACGTTCACATATAAAGGAGATATCCCGATGAAAAAACTCGTATCCGCGCTGGCCGTTATTGCCTCTGTTGGTATGTTCACCTCCGCCCAGGCGGCAGAAAGCTGCTCTGCCAAAGCCGCGGCACTGGAAAAAGAGATCCGTATCGCCCAGCAGTACGGTAATACCTACAAGGTCAACGGCCTGAAAAAAGCGCTGGCTGAAGTGAAAGCGCACTGCACCCCGGCAAGCGTACAGGCTGACGCGCAAAAAGAGGTGAAGAAGCTGGAGAAGAAACTGGCCGAGAAGCGCGAAGATATTGCCGAGGTTCAGGCCGATCTGCGTGAAGCGAAAGCCAAAGGCGACAGCAAGAAAGTGGCGAAATACCAGCGCAAACTGGCTGAAAAACAGAGCGATCTGAGCAGCATTCAGCAAGAGCTGAGCCGCGCACGCGCCGCGCTTGCCTCCCTGCAGAAATAACGCTTTTTTGTAAAACAGGTGAGGGGGCGTGAGCCTCCTCACCTTTTTGCGCTGCCTGCCATCATGATGCGACTCCGTCTTCTCTGTTTTATGCTGCTGTTCGCCATGGCAGAAAGTCGTGCGGTAAGCCAAAAGACGTGGGTGATCCTCAATAACCTCTATAAAGGGGCGATTTCGTTTGAGGTGTCTGCCTCGGGGCCTTGCCTTAGCCAGCCGCTGATGGAGGAGTGGGGCGTGCGTGACGCGGTGCTTTCACGCCTGGTCTGGGATGCCAAAGGTTGCCTGACACCGCAGTCTGCAGAGCAGTTTAACCTCAAATACTGGTACCGCCCACAAGCGCAACTGCTGACGCTTCTGTTCCCGACAGACGCCATTAGCCCGCAGCAGAACGGCGTCAGCACCAGCCGCTGGGATGATGGCATCAACGCGCTGTTTATTAACTATCGTCTGGATGCGGATAACAGCCAGGCGCAGTATGACTGGGAGCGTTCCGGTACTGACGCCACGCTGAGCCTGGACAACGGCCTTAATGTGGGCCCCTGGCGTCTGCGTTATCAAAACACCTTCTGGCGAGAAAAAGAGGGACAACACGGTTCGTACACCAATGCGATGTCGCTCTGGCGCAGCATCACGCCGCTGCGTTCGCGTGTGACGCTGGGCGACGGCAATACCTCTTCAAATATGTTCGACAGCCTGGCGTTTCGCGGTGCATCGCTCGCCAGTGACGAGGCGATGTACCCTGATAGCTGGCGACCCTATTCCCCGTGGATCAACGGCTATGCCCGCACAGAGGCGGAAGTCACCATTCACCAGAACGGGGTACGTGTTTACCGTATTCACGTCCCGCCCGGGCCGTTTACCATTCGCGATTTTTATCCACCGGACCCGGACGGCAACCTGGAACTGACGGTGCAGGAGAGCGACGGTACGGAGCGTACCCGCCTGCTGCCTTATTCCAGCATGCCCAATCTGGTGCATCACGGGCTCTTTAGCTACGAACTGGCCGCCGGTCGGTATAAGCCTTTTCACGGTATCGACAGGGACAAGGATCGCTTCTGGCAGAGTACGTTCTCGTGGGGAGTTGCCCCGCAGGTCACCGTGTTTGCCGGGCTGCAGCAAGGGGAGCACTATTTCAGCCAGGTCGCGGGTTTTGGCGCTAACCTCGGGCGGTGGGGGGCGTTTTCCGCAGATGTCAGCGCGGCTCGCTATACGCAAGAGGCGGAGACGCTACGGGGCAAGGTGTGGCGTCTGCGCTATGCCAAAGCGTTCTTTACGACCGAAACCAGCCTCACCGCTCAGCTCCAGTGGTATCCACGTAATGAACATTACCGATCGCTGGAAGAAAAAATCACGCGAGCGGAACTGCGGAGATACGGCTGGGACGATGACGTCACCCGGCGGGCGCTGCGCGGGCAGCTGGAGCTTAACCAGAATCTTGGCGAGGACGCCAGCCTGAGCCTGTCGTGGCACGGGTTGAAGTCACGTGAACCTGACGCAGGCAGCATGGGGATGACGCTGAGCCTGGATGCGACCTTACAGAACGTGGATGTCAGCCTGTACGGCGGTTATGAACGCTACGGTAAAAACCCGGATGAAACCACCGTGGGTTTCAACATCAGTGTGCCTTTATCCCTTTGGGGGACGACGAGTAATGTCGGCTATATCACCGAGCTCGCCAGCCGGGGGGAAGATAGTCATGGAGTGAATGTGTACGGTTCGGCGTTGAGTGATTACAGCCTGCGTTACGATCTGCAGGCGACGCATACCCTACACCGCAATGATGAGTTGTCTGCGAGCCTGGGCTATCAGTACAACGCGGGCGAGCTGAACCTCAGTATGGTACGCGGCGGAGCGCGCCGTGATTATCACGCCGACACCAGCGGCAGCATTCTGGTACACGCAGGCGGCGTGACGCTTGGCCAACAACTCGGCAGCACCGCTGCGCTGGTGGACGTGCCGGACTCGCCGGGCATTGGCTTCTATAACCAGTTTGGCTCCACAACCAATGCCAGAGGCGAGCTGCTGGTGAGTTACTTAACGCCATGGCGAGTGAACCGCATTACGGTCGATAACTTCAGCTTGCCGGAAAACACCGCGCTGGATGTGACGGAACTGGAATCGGTGCCGACCGATGGCGCGATTGTTCTGCTGCGTGTTCCCCAACCGGTAACCGATTGAAATAAAAAGGAACGATACTAAAAACAAGACAAATCCCTACGTAAAATTACCAGGTAAAACGCGTATTCATCCTAATAGTTTGCCCTTTCGGGACTGCTTATGATTCGTCTCACTGACTGTTTTTCAATGGAGTGTAGATGAAGATGAAAGCAATTTTAATCGCCCTGCCTGTCGCGATGATCCCGGCTACCGTTCTGGCGGCAAATACGGAAGAAGGGTATTACGGTTCGGCAAAATACCTGCAGATTGAACAGCGTGCGAAAGAGATGGATACCAGCGCGCGTCCGGGTGTCGGACAGTTTGTGGGCGGTAAAGAGAAAGAGCATTTTGGAGGCGCGGCGATTGCCGCAGGCTATCAGTTCGGCAACGGCTGGCGTACCGAAGGTGAATACACATTTAAACAAAAAACGGAGTACACCAGCGGCTCCAGCACATTCGCGAACAGCTTTAACCACCTGCAGACCGAAACTGAACGACTGATGCTGAATGTCTACCGCGATTATGAACTCGGCTACGGTGTCTCTGTTTACGGAACCGCAGGGCTTGGCGTGAGCAAGATCAAAGCGGGCGGCTGGCAGGGTAACGCCGGACGTGAATACGCCTCGACCACCCAAAGCAACCTGACCTACGCGTTAGGAGCGGGCGTAAGCTACACGCCGGTTGAACGTCTGTATGTCGATCTGGGCTATCGCTATATCGATATGGGCAAGATCGAAAGCGGATATAACAATTTCACTAACGCGCGCGGCTTAAAAGATGAGCAGATGAAAGCGCATATTGTCTCTAACGAATTTACGCTGGGTATGCGTTACGTGTTTTAACCTGTTGTGACCGTCACTGCTTTAAAACAGGGCCAACACCGTGGGAGTGCGGGGTTGGCTTTTTTATTGCGCAGGTGTGGCATGTTGATTGCCCGAGCCAGATCAGAACCAACGATTATGTTTAACATAGAAATAGGTAACGATGATGATCCATGCCAGTGTAAGAATACCAAAATAGTCAGGGACGAAACGCGCGAATATATAAGCACCGGCAATGATAAGTGCTATAGGGATGTAATAAATATATGATTGCAGAAACCATAGTATTGCTCGTTTCATCTTTTTAACAGCTCATATAAAGCGTCGCCGATTATCTCCTCATTATTTCCACCTGATTCGATTTGATAAATTATTTTTGTCATTTGTGGTTCAATAAGAAAGTAAAGCATCTCAAGGTTTTGTTGGTACAAGGCCTGATAATACGCTGGGTCCTGAAATTTGAGCTTGTTAGCAGCTAATGCTGCTACCTGTGCTTTCGAATAGATTATGGCACCGTTAACATACATTGATGATAATGAATTGACCATCCTGATATGCGATTCGTGAAAATCACCGCTACTTATTATCAGCTTTGCAATAGTTAAGGAAAGCGCTAATTTGCTAGATTTTTCTGCGTACTCATAAGCCTTATCGCCTAATTCTTTTTTTAGAAACGCGGCAAGATTGTTACTCTTTTGCTCTCCGAGTCTTTTGAGAGTTTTCCGAAAGTAAATCTCAACCATATCTAGAGCAACATCGTTTCGATTATAGATTTCAGCAAGTGCCAATGCGAGACGGCGGTCTTCATTTATTAGCTCACGACAAGCATTGCGGTAGTAATCGTCTGGTATCAAGCACGAACCATAGTTGATCATACGCTGTGTGCCAAGCTTCAGATTCTCGATAGTGCTCATATTCGTGGCTTGTATTTCTCGCAATGCTTTGGTTAGCGCCAGGGCCAGGTTCCTTTCTGATTGCAACTTCATTTTTGCATAGCCGTCTGCCATTGTAATTTCCCTTGTTGTAACATTACCCTGTCAATAATTGATCATCATTGTCATAGGGGGCAAGGAAGATAATGAAAAAAAGCGGTAGAGTGTCAATTTATGTTATGGTGGTGATTATTTTCTTTCTTACTATTCCGGAGATCGTTGTTCGTGTGCTGACGCCGGAGCAGTTTGCTCGATTGAGTGATTTTACAAGCTTTGGTGGCCTGTTCAGTCATATCCTTTCTTTATTGATTTTCCTCGGTTTAGCTTCAATTCTGCTGGGCGTGCTCGCCATTTTTGTAACGAAAAAAATTTATCGGCGTTTAACTCGATACAAAAGCTAATCGTCAAAGCTGGCCCGTAAGGTGGGCAGTGAAGCGGAATTAAGCGTGTACTGGTCTGAGGCTATCAGGTTCAGTTCAAAACTGGGTAACGATAAGGAAGCATTGTATTAACGTGGAAAAAAGCCATTCTTTAGAGTGGCTTAACGATCTGATTCAAAAAGCTAAAGTTTGGTGGCCTTTGCAAGATTTTAACCAGTCATCAAGCGATTATGAGTTCGTAGAGTAACAACCGAAAATCAATAGTTTGCATTATTTATCATTGACATAGGTTGTCACTGTTTGCCAATGGTTACCCGTTATCAGCCATTTCTACCGCCACTTTATCGCCACTCTCATCTTACCAAGGGCTGGCCACATTGCGTTTCAAATAGATGTCATTCAAATTTGATTCCAAAATCTGAGCAGTTAAGGCAAAGTGTTCCAACGTGAATGAGACATTATAATGTGTAAGTCTTTGAAATAATAGATAGAATAGGAAATGAAATGGATAATCACGGTTCGAATGGTCCTAATGATAACCCGTTTTTAAGTGGGAGAAGTGGGTTTAATAGTCTTGGCGGGCTAGGTTTGCCAAAGTATGGAACTACACCTCCACCTTCACCCCCACCATTAGTTCTTCAGCCAGCAAACCAGTTATGGTTTAACCAGAAAGATATAATCCTAGATGGGTGGCGGTTCTCCTTTTGCCGCTTTGATAACTGTCGAATTTTTATCAATTCGCAACACTTTGAATTAATTAACTGTCTAATAGACGAAAATTCTAATATTTATTATCAAAACCATACAGTAAATATAATTAAATTATTCAACAGTAGATATTCGTTATCATTCTTACCGCACAACTTCCAAGCCATAAGAAATAATGATGGCACTATCACCATAGTGAGATAATCATGACGGATAAAAATGATGGCTCCTTATCCGTAAGTGCTAGTGCAGCTGTCACTGTAACGGCTAAGAGAAGTCAATCTTTGATTATCATTCTGGCAATTACAATGACTATCCTTAGCATTATAGCATGCTTGCTTTTGTATGATAATCATCCTTTATTTTGGATACCATTCGTACCAGCAGGAGTATTGTTAATTACCTGTGTATTTTTGGCTCTTATTACTCATAAAAATACAGATCTCGCTGGTGCACATGCTACTGTCATTGAGTCAGGAGGTCCTGGCGGCTTTAAAATTGTTGCAGATCCAAGAGTTGACTTTGCTTCGAAAAGTATTGTTCCACTCCTATCTGTTTTGGCAAACATGCATACTTTACCTGAAGCTAGTGGGTTAGTGGATAAAGATCTTAATCCAATACCGAATACAGAGCATGAAGCTATGCAGAAGGTTGCAAGCATTAATTTAGAAGCCCAGCAAGCATGTGCTGAGGCAGTCACCAAACTTGCGTCATTGCCGAATTCTGAACCGCCAGTAGGACCTGTGATATCTGTTTCGAAAACAGAAGTAGAAAATCTTATTCCGCAAGAATATATCCATTTAAAAAAAGATGATATTGTTAGTTAATAATTGATAAAAATACTAAAAGGAATGCGTATTTTAATACGCATTCCTTTCGTTTTACCGAATTTATAATGATTTTTATTGTGATTAGTTATTGTCTATTTCAATTTTATTGACATCATCTTAATTAGTTATTTACTAAAGGATTAAATTTTACAGCATCCTCTAAATGGTCGGGGGCAAAGTGTGCATATCGCATTGTCATTTTGATGTCGGTATGACCGAGCACTCGCTGTAAGACTAGAATATTACCACCATTCATCATAAAGTGACTGGCGAAGGTGTGGCGCAATACGTGGGTAAGTTGTCCTGCCGGTAATTCGATCCCTGTTCTTTCCAATGCAGACCGGAACGCGCCATAACAATCACTAAACAAACGACCTTTTTTATCATCAGGCAGAGATTCGTAGATCTCTTTGCTGATTGGAACAGTACGGTTTTTTCTGCCTTTCGTGTTGGTGTATGTGATTTTGTATTTAGCGAGCTGGCTTTTTTTCAGACTCTCGGCTTCAGACCAACGAGCACCAGTGGCGAGACAGATTCTTACCACGGTTTCTAAATCAGGGTGGTCGTGACGTTTGCACTCTCCGAGAAGTAACGAAATCTGATCCTGAGTTAGCCAGGCCATTTCAATTTCTTCTGTGCGGAAAGGGCGCATATTTTTTAGCGGATTTTCCCCTTTCCATTCACCGAGGCGATTTAGCTCATTGAATACTGCGCGAAAGTAGGCTAACTCAAGATTAAGCGTGCGGGGCGATACTTCTTTAACTCTTTTTGAACGGGCATATTCACCCTTTAGCCTCTTTTCCCGGTAGCGGGAAAACATCTGTGCATCGAAATCGCGTGCAAGCGGTTCACCCATACACTCAAAAGCATGATGCATTGCTAACTGGCGCTTGAGACCGTCTTTCAGGGTAATACCGTGAGCGCTATACCAT
The DNA here is from genome assembly GCF_000710795.1 of Enterobacter sp. T1-1. Classification (NCBI taxonomy): domain Bacteria; kingdom Pseudomonadati; phylum Pseudomonadota; class Gammaproteobacteria; order Enterobacterales; family Enterobacteriaceae; genus Enterobacter; species Enterobacter sp. T1-1. Next base: position 24,558 of record NZ_JALW01000060.1, read on the forward strand.
GAGTCAATTAGGTCTTTTAAAGTGCGTCTGTCTTCCTTTTCTTCCTGCCACGGGTTTTGAACTGTGTACTGTTCGAACGCCAGCGCCTCGCCTTTGGTGGCGAATTTCTTTCTGATGCGTTTGCCTTTCGCCCCGTTCGGATACAGCTCACAAATCCACCCGCCGGCAGGATTTTTACGGACAGTCATCAATTAACCTCGCTGTAAACACCCACCACACGACCAATCGTTTTTATCTCATCATTTCCGCATTCAAACGGCACTTTTCCACCGGCTACATGTAATTTTTTACCGGGAAGAATAGTGAGTTCACGTAGGCTGGCTGCGCCTTCAATATCAACTAACCAAAGGCCATCAGATAAAGAGGACTCTTTCTCAATTACGTATGTGCAGTTATCGCTTTTGACTGAAATCCCTTTTTTTAGTGGCTTAGTAAAAAGCTTAAGGTCTAACGAAAGGCTACCAATATTGGTAGTCTCACCTTCACTCAATTCGAATAGAGGAAGTTCTACGGATTGCTGAGGCTCATCATCTGATAGGTTTTTATCTCCCTCACCAGTCATTAGCCATTTAAGGCTAACGCCGGTTTCGAGGGCGCAATGCACCGCAAAATCATACGACATGTTGCCTCGCGTATAGCGATTCTGTAAGGAGCTAGCGGCAATCTTGAAGTGATTGGCAAGTTGAATTTTTTGAGTAAATCCGTAGACCTCACAAATTCTATTTAGTAACGCCTCGTTATTAAAATTGGCATTAATCATTAAAATTGGCACTCCTGTGTTGCGCGATACCAAAATTAATATTAGTATCGCTATGAATGGTGGCAGTGAGTGGCAAACGTCGGCAAAAACTATGCGCACACTGTCAAGAAACTATCAATTTAGGGATCATGCTATATGGCTTCTGAAATCGCAATCATCAAAATCCCCGCACCTATTGTCAGCCTGCAGCAGTTTGCAGAGTTAGAGGGTGTCTCTGAGCGTACCGCATATCGTTGGACAACCGGCGATAACCCTCGCGTACCAATCGAACAACGCGTGATCCGTAAAGGCTGCAAAAAAGCGGGTGGCCCGATTCGTATCTATTACGCACGCTGGAAAGAAGAGCAAATGCGTAAAGCTTTGGGTCATTCCCGTTTTCAGCTCGTCATTGGTGCTTAATTCACTTTAAGTGAATTATAAGGATGAGACATGTTTGATTTTCAGGTTTCTAAACATCCCCATTATGACGAAGCTTGCCGGGCTTTTGCACAGCGTCACAACATGGCGAAGCTGGCCGAACGTGCGGGAATGAATGTGCAGACGTTACGTAACAAACTCAACCCGGAACAGCCTCACCAGCTCACCCCGCCGGAGTTGTGGCTGCTGACAGACCTGACCGAAGACTCAACCCTCGTTGATGGTTTTCTGGCGCAGCTTCATTGTCTGCCATGTGTGCCGGTTAACGAGCTGGCAAAAGATAAATTGCAGTCTTATGTCATGCGCGCAATGCGTGAGCTCGGCGAGCTTGCGAACGGTGCAGTATCTGAGGAGCGTCTGACCTCTGCGCGTAAACACACCATGATTGAAAGCGTTAACTCTGGTATTCGCATGTTGTCTTTGTCGGCACTGGCGCTGCATGCACGTCTACAGACTAACCCGGCGATGACGAGTGTGATCGATACCATGAGCGGTATTGGCGCATCGTTCGGTCTGATTTGAGGTGCTCATGCTGAATAATGAACCGTCATTCGCATCTCTGCTTGTCAAACAAAGCCCCGGAATGCACTGCGGCCACGGCTGGATTATTGGCAAGGACGGCAAGCGCTGGCACCCGAGCCGTTCACAGGCTGATTTACTGGCTGGCCTCTCTACTCAAAAGCAGGGGGAGTCATGGCTATCGAAGCTGTATCCGCGACTGTTCCGCTAAAAGCGGGTCAACGTCTGGCCGGTCTCAATCATGTGGCGGAATTGCGCGCGAGATATTGGGGAGATAGCTGGAAAGAGGTTGAACGTTTTGTCGATGATATGCGCGATAAACGCGATCCACAATTTGAAGAAAATACTCGGGCGCTGGCCGCTATTTTCTTTCTGGCAAAAATACCGGCGGCTCGTCATGAGCTCGAATTAAGTGAGCTGACTACTGACGAGAAAAAAGCATTGATTACAGCGATGAATCATTTTCGTGCAGTGGTGAGCTTATTTCCAAAACGGCTAACCATGCCGAATTAATCCAAACAGAAATTTTATGGCGTAAACCCGCCGGGCTTCTTATTGCCCGAAATCAGGAGAGTCAATTATGCGTATAACCGAAACCCGATGTTTTAACACTGATAGTGATGCGCTGGCCGTATTGCTGACCGATGCCAAAAAAGAAGAGCGCAAAGACCGCGCTCTTGCTGTTTCCATCCGCCTTGAGGCACTGGCTATCCATATCACCAAAGAGGGGATGAGCGGCACCGAAGCCGCGGAGCTGCTGCGCCGTGAGGCTACCCGCTATGAGAATGAATCACAGGAGTTGCACTGATGGCCGATGCAATGGATTTAGCACAACAGCGCGAGCAGGAAGACCGCGAGCGCCACATCAGCAACGCGCGCAGCCGTATCACCGCGCCATCTTGTTTCCTTTGTGAAGCATGTGAAGCACCAATCCCGGAGGCTCGTCGTGCTGCAATTCCGGGCGTGGTCTTTTGTGTGACCTGTCAGGAAATCTCAGAACTGAAATATAAACATTATCGGGGGGTATGAATTGGCGGTTCAATTCGCTTATCCGTGGAATAATCCACGGTCGGCAATAGCCAGCCCATACCTTACCTATGACCAACAGCATCGCCGCGACCGTATGTTCGCGGCTTTGCTGCATGCGCGAAAGGTGCTTTCACTGCAGCCAGAATGCGTGCGTTTTGATGTTTATCGCACCGCTGCGGTGCTGGAGCAAAATCAGGGCAGTCAACGAGCCAATGCCTTTTTAATCAGCTTTTGCAAAAAGGCATTGCCACGTCTTGAACTGGTCGAAAAAAAATACGAGTGCATGGGTATCGACAGTAAGGTATCAGCCGCTGTTTTCGGTTGTCATTTCGATACTGAAATCATGCAATATCTGGCGTCACGCATGGTCAATATGGTCGCCAGATACAACCGACTCCCTGATATGTCGCGTGCCGATATTGACCTGCTGGCCGCTGATATCGCTAATTTCATTCGTGCTGAACTAGCTGACATTGATGACGCCGGGGTTAGCGAGCTTAAAACGCTCTACACCTGGTATATGCGCGCCGGTTTTATTTCACTGCAATTTAACGTTACCCCGCCGCATTGGGAGCGAGTAACAAAAAAGTATGTCGGTCAGGATGAGATAGCACCGGCAGTAATGCGCATGTTTAATGAGGTTTGGTGGCGTGGCCGTCTGCGACGTATTGCGGCGTCATGGCGCGAACATCTGCAAATTGCAGTCGGCAACGTCAGCAAGAAACGCCACGCCTACGCGAGTAAAAACTGCGTGACAGACTGGCGCGAGCAAAAGCGCCGCACGCGTGAATTTCTCAAGGGGCTGGATCTTGAAGACGAAGACGGCAACCGCATCAGCTTGATTGAAAAATACGACGGTTCTGTCGCTAACCCTGCGATACGCCGCTGCGAGCTGATGACCCGTATCCGTGGGTTTGAAAATATCTGCAATGAGCTCGGTTATGTCGGGGAGTTTTACACCCTGACCGCACCGTCTAAATATCACGCCACCACTAAAGCTGGCTACCGTAACAGCAAATGGAACGGAGCCAGCCCGTCGGACACACAAAGTTATCTCACCGGACTTTGGGCGCGCATTCGCGCCAAACTGCACCGGGAAGAAATCCGCATTTTCGGCATACGTGTTGCCGAGCCTCATCACGACGGCACGCCGCACTGGCACATGCTTATGTTTATGTTGCCGGAAGACGTTGAGCGCGTGCGGCTCATCATTCGTGATTATGCGTGGGATGAAGACCACAACGAATTGAGAAGCGACAAAGCCAAAAAGGCGCGCTTTCATGCCGAAGCCATCGACCCGGAAAAGGGCAGCGCTACCGGCTATGTTGCTAAATACATTTCAAAAAACATTGATGGCTATGCTCTCGATGGTGAAACCGATGACGAAAGCGGTGAGCTGCTGAAAGAGACAGCGCCTGCCGTTTCAGCATGGGCGGCGCGATGGCACATACGTCAGTTTCAGTTTATCGGCGGTGCGCCGGTGACGGTCTACCGTGAGTTGCGTCGTCTCGCTGATAGAGAGACTGCGCACGGTCTGAGTGTTGAGTTTGCTGCCGTCCATGATGCCGCCGACGCCGGTGATTGGGCTGGTTACGTTAATGCGCAGGGTGGTCCGTTTGTCCGTCGCGATGATTTACAGGTGCGCACGCTGTATGAGCTGCGCCCCGAGTTTAACCAGTATGGTGAGGAAACCGTGTGTATTCGTGGCGTCTACGACTCTGCTCTCGGCGCTGGCACACCGATTTTAACCCGGTTAACGCAGTGGAAAATTGTGCCGAAGCGTGCCGTTGATTTGGCCGTTGACGTTAAGGGCGCTCCTGCGCCCTCTCGGAGTTCTGTCAATAACTGTACGGGAAGCGAAAGTGATCCCCAAAAATTGGATTTATCAAAACCCTTGCTCCGAAGCGAAAGGCGAAAGTTAGCGGACAGAATCAGGGTGAAAAAAGTGACGGGCAGGCGGCATTTTGTCCACGGAACTAACGACCAGAATGCCGCGATCGCAAGAACTATAGATAAAGTACAAATGAATACCGGCATAAGAATAAGCCGGGGCGAAGCTCTGCATCTTATGTCTGGTGGAAAGAGCCGTTATAACGATAAATGGTTTAGTGGCTCATCCAGTGGTGATGTCTTCAGAGCTGCGCCAGCTTACGAATTTAAGGCTAGAAAGATACTGGACAGAATGGCGCGATTGGCTTTAGTTGCTAAGTTAAACAACTAACTTAACCACGTCAATTCATGCACATACGTTGCCAGCTATCTAATATTTTTTCTTCCCATTATTTATCGCAATATGATACTGTTTATTTATACAGTATCTCGAATGGGAGGGGGCGTGGATAGAGAGCTGAGCAAGCAAGTCATGCTTGAGAGAGTGGAACTGATAGCACGTCTGACAACAGAGGGTGTTTGTCAGGAAAGAGATCGTGAAATTGCATTGAATTTAATAGCTGAACTGGCGCATAAGAACTTGCTGAAACGTGAGTCTTATTCCGTGGTTGTCTCAGCCAGACCGTGTAAACAACGGTTAAAAAGAGAAAATGAAGTGAGAATACACATTACGTTGGATAACACACAAAACTTGGGGCCGCAGCTTGTTGAGGCCTTCGAAAGTGAGCTCAATCGTAGAGTTAAAATCACGTTTCCTTCCTCAGAAGTCACGGTCAAACAAGGTTCGAGGACTGGGGTTGAGATAAAGGGCTTTCCGAGCGACTCAGACCGGGAACGCTTGGACGGTATCATTAAGGAAGTGTGGGAAGATGTGAGCTGGCATTGACTAGCAAATCATTCCGATTTGAAAATTACTTTTCGCGTCAACAGGCTAAAGTATGTTAATTGTCCATGAAGTAGATGGCTAAATCTATGTTTGTGCACTCGTAAGCTTTTTTCCAACTATTTCTTTGATTTTCTATGAGATTTGTTACATTTAGGTCAGCAATTTGTAATTCCTGTACTTCTTATGAAGCAGGTGAATAAGATTGATGTATTTATTGCTTAAATAGCAGTAAAGTATTTATTTACAAAGGGTTAATGGGGGTGTGCGGTGAATGACCTTATGATAGATATGGAAACATTGGGAGTTTCAGTTTCCTCACCCATTATCTCTATCGCCGCAGTTTACTTTGATCTGACAACAGGCGAAATCGGCGACACATTTTATAAAGTTGTCAAACTAGACTCGGCATTGGAGCATGGTGTTGTTGAGCCTTCAACCTTATCTTGGTGGATGGCTCAGCCATATGAGGCGAGAAAAATTTTCTCAGCCACTGATGCAAGCATTCTCGAGGATGTATTGAAGGAATTAAGCCTATTCATGCTTAGAGATGATGGTCAAGAGCCGATTTGTGTTTGGGGGAATGGTGCTTCCTTCGACAATGCGATCCTTTCAAATGCTTACAGAAGTTTTGGAATGGCACTCCCATGGCAATTCCGAATGGATAGAGACGTGAGGACAATTGTTGACCTGGCGAAGCGCCTCAAAAATTTTGATGCACTTTCGTCTGTTCTAATGAGCGGTGTTAGGCACAATGCTCTCGACGATGCTCTTTACCAGATAGAGTATGTTTCTGCTGCTTATCATGCCTTAAGGGATTAAAGATAATGGCTATACAACTTATTGATGTAAGTGATTGGCGTAGAGATGACGAGCACGGTATTTTCCCCATAGGGGCTAGAGATAAGAAGATGCTTTGGTCACCACAGGAGCCATTGGAGGGAATCAGGCCATCTTGGCCTTACCTGTTTAAATCTTCGCGTGAGGCTTACCCCGATCAGTTTTGGATGGAAACGATAGCTTATATTGTTGGGGAAACAATGGGCATAGAAGTGCCTAAAGCGATGCCAGCTGTTCGTGTTGGTACTGATGGACTAAAGGAGTACGGGGCTCTCTTGGAATGGTTTTACGATAAAGATCGTGAGCATTTCGTACATGCCTCTGACATTTTTCATTTGTTAAACAAAGATTTCGATGATGCTTCGGGGCGACATCACAACCTTGAAGATTTGAGATTGATTTGTCGAACGCTCAGCATTCATGGAATCATTCATTCAGATTGGTCCGAGTGGCTGACTGATATGTTGTTACTAGACTCTTTTATAGGCAACAGTGACCGGCATCAGGAAAACTGGGGGTTCGTTTTTTACACAAAACGTGATGCTGACGGAAAGGTGATAAGAAATGATGAAGGGAAAATCGTAACGGATGGGAAGCTATCACCTTGTTTTGACAACGGGACAAGCCTTGGACATGAAAGATTTCCTGAACGTGTAGCTGCTTGGAATCTGAAATCATTGGATAAATATATACAGAAAGGTAATCATCACTTAAGGCGCACCCGTGCTGAAACTCATGCTCGGCTTGGACATCTGCAATCAATACAAGAGTTGGCTACAGACCCTTTAGTACTAGCACAATTGCAGAAAAGACTAAGCTTTAATATAGACGAGCTTTGCGGCACAATACGCGCGCTTACTGGCATTGCAGCTGAAGATGGCTCGCTTGCATTACCGCGAGCAGAATGGGTAATTCGACTGTTAAAACGCCGACATACGAGGTTAAAACTAATTACTAATATGCGTACAATCAATCACATTGTCGAACCTACAAGGTTATGGCTAACCTGGCAACCTGCTGGGGGTGGTTCTCGTTATGTCGTTGGGTATATTGATCGGGTTGAGGGTGATCAATACACCTTTACGTATAACCTAAACACCACCGATTTCGAAACTGCTGTTGAAAAAGGTTTCAAAGGGCATCCTGCGTTCCAACTCAAACAGCAGATTCATTCTAATAATGTCCTAGAACCGTTCTTGCGTAGGCTACCGCCACGTAAACGTAAAGATTTTGCCGAGTATTTGGTCCAACATCTTCTACCAGCAGACTTTTCTGGTTCTGATTTTGCTTTGCTTGGGTATACGGGGGCGAAATCTCCAGCTGATGGATTTTGTTTGATAAATGATCCTGCTGTTTTTGAAAAAAGTTGTGAGCTTTTACTTGAAGTTGCAGGAACCCGTTATCAGGAAGGGCTGGATCTTTCGGCTGTGAGTGTCGGAGACCCTGTAGAATTTGTGCACGAAACTGACAACCCCCATGATGCGCATGCTGTTGCAGTGATGCACGCTGCTGGCAGGCTCGGCTATATTAACAAAGTGCATTGCAAGGCTGTGAAAGATAAAGCCCGAACCAACAAACTGCATGCCTTTGTTGCTAAGAAAAATGGTACATCAGCAAGGCCTTTAGTCTACTTACTTGCTGAGTGTGAATAGCTGCATGATATGGGTGCATTTTTTTGAAAGCATATCGGACATAAAAAATCATTAGTGCCCGCCAGTAATGGCGGGCTTTTTTTTATCTCATGCACCTGCATTAAAAGCGACCCGTTAAGCGCGCAGGCGAGGCGGGGATAGCACTGCGCGCCAGACGTGGTGACAGGATTTATTTTGCGCGTCTGTGCGCCTCGTGGTGGCGCGCTGAGTGGTGAGGTTGAATCGAGAGGCTGTTGCGGGGTTACGTCGCGTGTGCGGCGTCTGGTGAGGTCTGAGAGCATGCCGCCCGAAGGCGGCATTTTGGGCGGGGTTACTCGGTCTCGATGTTGTAATCTTTAAAGCGGATCACCTCCATTCCGAGCCATTCATTGATTTCTTTGAAACGCTCCTGCAGTGGCGTAAGTTCGTTACGAACAAATACCCGTGCCACCTTCTCGATATCGCCCATCGAGCCGATATTTTCAGGCTTGCCGCCCATTAGCTGGAACGGCACGCGGTGCGCATCGAGCAGGTCAGCGGCGCTCACCTTCTTGATGTTAAAAAAATCATCCTTCGTGGCGACTTCACTCAGCGGGATAATCTTGATGCCGTCCGGTTTACCGTTAGGAGCATGGAGGAAAATGTTTTTAAAATTTCCCATACCCTTCGAGTTAGCCATGGCTTTTCGAATTGCTTCAATGTCTGTGCTGTTTTGAGCTGCGTCTGTCACATACATGATGTACCCCGCGTGTGCGCCGTTCTGGTAATACTTGCGGCGATACAGCGTGGCGGACTCATTCAGCCAGGCGGAATTGAGCGCGCTCAGGTATTCCGGCATCCCGTAAAGCTCCTGATTGATATCGGGCTCAAGCAGATGGCACACCGAACCGGGTGCGAACTGGTGCGGGTGTGTGTAGTCCGACACGTACCAGTAAACCCCCTCCTCTACTCCACGGCGGGTGTATTTGGCCGGGGAGGTTTCCAGTTTAAAAAGCTGGCCGGTGACGCTCATGCGCTTTTCCAGATAGCCGTTGGCAAACACCAGATAATCGAGCACAAGACGGCTGAAATCCTGACGTGATAGCAGTGGGTGCGGGATGTAGGTACTCGTCAGGATGTTGCGCTTTACGTAAATCGGGGAGCTGTGGTGCACTGCGGCGCGCAGGCTTTTCGCCAGCCCGGAGAAGTTGACCGGCGGCTCGTACCATTTGCCGTTGTTGATGCACTCGACATAGTCGAGGATATCGCGGCGATCCAGAACCGGTGACGGCTCGCCAAAGGTGAACGCCTCCATTTTCTGCGGTGCGCTGGCGGTCATGTTGGTCTGCTTTGGCTGTTTCTGTTGGCGTTTTTTCATTAGTAGTTAATATCCAGAATTGTAGTTGCTTGCATACCGCTACCGGCGGAAAGCGGCTCGTTTACCAGCGCGTGCATGGTCGCCCACGCGATATCCGCGTGGCTGGCTTCCTCGCTGCGGCTGGCTTCATAGGTGGAGCTGCGGCCACTGCTGGTCATGGTTTTTCGGATAGCCATAAATGACTGAGTGATGTCGGTCGCACCGGCGTCGTATTCCAGACACCCACGGCGAATGGTGTCTTTCGCTTTCAGCACCATGGCGGTTTTCATTTCCGGCGTGTAGCGGATGGCGCGCGCCGCCGGGAAGAATGAGCGCACGAGCTGGTAAACACCCTGGCCGATGCCGGTCGCATCGATGCCGATATAGTCGACGGTGTATTTCTCGGTCAGCGCACGGATGGCCTCGGCCTGTGCGGCAAAATCCATGCCTTTCCACTGGTGACGCTCAAGGATGCGGAACTTCCCACCGGCAACCAGCGGCGGAGCCAGCACCGCACAGCCTGCGCTGTCGCCGGTGTGTGACGGGTCATAGCCAATCCAGACCGGACGCCAGTTAAACGGACGGTCGGCAAACGGTTCGAAGTCGTCCCATTCCTCCATCGCATCGACCATGCAGCGCTGCAGCTCCTCGAACGGGAATACCGACGCTTTATCGTCGACGAACTCGCACATAAACAGGTTACGGAAGTCATCCGCGCTGTTTTCCTGTTTGAGCTGGTCGAGGTTAAACAGCGTACAGCCCCCGGCGAGCGCGTCCTCAATGGTGACAATCTGCCGCCACTGTCCGTCACCGCATAACATGCCACCGGCAAGCGCCTGATGACTGATATCGATGTCGACACGCTCATCGCGGTTACTGCGGCCACGGTTAAACAGCTCGCCTGACCAGAACGGGTAAGCACCGTGCGCCAGCGTGGACGGCGTCGAAAAATAGGTGGTGCGCAGGTGTGACTGCGAGGCCATGCCCGAGGCGACTTTGCGCAGCTTCTGGAAATTGGGTATCCAGAAAATTTCATCTACGTACAGGTCGCCGTTGTGGCTCTGCGCAGTGTTGGAATTGGTCCCGAGAAAAATCAGCTCAGCACCGTTGTTGCCGATGACAATCGGGTCACCTGACAGGTCAACGTCGACCAGACGCGCAAAGGCGATAATGTATTTACGGAAAACGTAAGCCTGCGTTTTACTGGCTGATAAAAATATCTGGTTTTGTCCGGTCTTAAGGGCGCGCAGTAGTGACTCGCGAGCAAAGTAGAACGTTGCGCCAATCTGGCGCGATTTCAGGATGTGGCGGATTCGGTGCTCTAAACCGGCTTTGTGCCACCTGAGCTGATAATCAAACGACTGGTCGAAGAAAATCTCTTCCAGCTTTTCGATGGCCTCCTCGCTGAAATAATTACGTTTCGGCTTTTTGCGATCCCCTTTGTTGCGGCTGGCTATATTGGGGTTTAAATCCACCTCGTTTCCGGTCTGGCCGTAGCGGTTAACGCGCGCGAGCCGCTCCATCTGGCGCGACAGAAAATCAGCGACTTTAAAGTCGTGCGGCGTCAGGTCGGGCTTGGCGTAAAGCTGGATGAGGCGCGCCTCTAACGTCGACTCAACGCGGTTAATCGGCGCGGTTTCCTCCCATCCATCACGCTGTTTCCAGCTCTGCACCGTGGGGCGCTTGAGTTGCAGCATGTCGCAGATTTGCGGCACGGCGAACCCCTGCCAGTACAACAGCCGCGCCTGTCGTCGCGGGTCATTGAGTAATGAAAGGTCAGTTGAAATGGTCATGCTTACCTCGTTTTGAAGTTACGAGGCAAGGCTAAGGAAATGACTGCGCTTAATCGCTAACCCCCTGTTGTGTCAGGGGTTGCACTTCCGCAACAGGTGGCTGATGAGGGGCTGAGTCGGGAAACTAACCCAGACCCGAAAACCCAACATCAGGACACCTGAACAATGGCAAAGAAAGTTTCTAAATGGTTTCGCATCGGCGTCGAGGGTGACACCTGCGACGGCCGAATCATCAGCGGTAACGATATTCATGAAATGGCCGAATCGTTTGACCCGCGCGTCTACGGTTGCCGCATTAACCTTGAGCATATTCGCGGTCTCTTTCCAGACGGAGACTTCAAGCGATTAGGCGATGTGGTTGAGCTGAAAGCGGAGAAAATTGACGACGATTCTGCGCTTAACGGCAAATGGGCGTTGTTCGCGAAAATCACTCCGACCGATGACCTTGTAGCGATGAATAAAGCCTCGCAGAAGGTCTACACCTCCATGGAAATTCAGCCGAATTTTGCAAATACCGGCAAATGCTACCTTGTTGGCCTCGCGGTCACTGATGACCCGGCAAGCCTCGGCACTGAATACCTCGAATTCTGCCGCAATGCTAAGCACAACCCGCTGCAGCGCTTTAAGGCCAACCCTGAAAACGTCTTTTCCGCCGCCACGCTGGTCGAGCTGGAATTTGAAGACGTTCCCGACACGCTGCTTAACAGTCTGACCGACAAGGTAAAAGCCATTTTTGGCCGTAAGCAGGCCAGCGATGACGCCCGTTTCGCCGATGTACATGAGGCGGTGACGACCGTCACCGAGCAGGTGCAAGCCAACCTCAACGCTACCGACCAGCGTGTCACCGAGCTGGAGACCGCTTTTGCGCAGCTCAAGCAGGACGTGACCAGTAAAGTCGATGAAAACGCGCAGGCGTTTACCTCACTGAAAAGCTCTCTCGATAACACCGAAAGCCAGCGCCAGCCGCGCCGCGAGCTTTCAAAAGGCGGTACGGGCGACGAGCTGCTGACCAACTGCTGATAACACGCCGGGCGCGCTGCCCGGCCTGAACCCTTTTACCCGAACAGGAAAAACCATGCGTAAAGATACCCGTTTCAAATTTAATGCCTACCTGTCCCGCGTCGCGGAGCTGAACGGTATTTCCACCGATGATGTGGCGAAGAAGTTCACTGTCGAGCCGTCGGTCACGCAAACCCTGATGACGACCCTGCAGATGTCATCCGCGTTTCTGACCAAAATCAACATCGTGCCGGTCGACGAGCTGAAAGGCGAAAAAGTCGGGGTGGGCGTTAACGGTACGATTGCGAGCACCGCCGACACCGCCAGTGATGAAGAGCGTAAAACCGCAGACTTTACCGCGCTGGAGTCCAATAAATACGAATGTGCTCAGATTAACTTTGACTTCCATATCCGCTACAAACAGCTCGACCTGTGGGCGCGATTCCAGGACTTCCAGACCCGTATTCGTGACGCGATTATCAAGCGTCAGTCGCTTGATTTCATCATGGCCGGATTCAACGGTATCGAGCGCGCGGCGACATCCGACCGCAAAAAGAATCCGATGCTGCAGGACGTGGCGACCGGCTGGCTGCAGAAGTACCGCAATGAAGCGCCAGCGCGTGTGATGTCGAAAATCACCGCTAAGGACGGCACAGTCATTTCAGAGGTGATCCGCGTGGGTAAAAACGGCGACTATGCCAACCTCGATGCGCTGGTCATGGATGCCACTGGCAACCTGATTGATGAGATTTATCAGGATGACCCGGAGCTGGTTGTCATTACGGGTCGCAAGCTGATGGCGGATAAATATTTCCCGATCGTCAACAAAGAGCAGGAAAACACCGAGTCGCTGGCCGCTGACATCATCATCAGCCAGAAGCGAATCGGCAACCTGCCAGCCGTGCGCGTACCTTACTTCCCGGCGAATGCCCTGATGGTGACGCGCCTCGACAACCTGTCTATCTACTTCATGGATGACGCGCACCGTCGCGCCATTATCGAAGAACCGAAAAAAGACCGCGTCGAAAACTACGAGTCAATGAATGTTGACTATGTGGTCGAGGCTTACGCCGCCGGTTGCCTGATTGAAAACATCACGCTCGGTGACTTCACCCCACCTGCAGAACCGGAAAGCGCTTCCGCACCTGCGGCACAGGAAGGCGGAGAGTAAACCATGACGAGTCCCGCAGCGCGTCACATGATGCGGGTCTCGGCCTCTGAAACAGCGCGGCGGGCTGCTGTCCCGCTGCGCAATGCAACTGCCTATGAGCAGATGCTCGTTAAGCTGGCCGCAGACAACCGCACGCTAAAACAAATCAGCTCCAAAGAGCGCAAAGCCGCGAAAAAGCGCGAGCTCTTGCCGTTCTACCTGCCGTGGGTCGCTGGCGTCCTCGCAAACGGCAAAGGCGCACAGGATGACATCGTCATGACGGTGATGCTCTGGCGTCTCGATGCTGACGATATCGCCGGGGCGCTGGAAATCGCCCGTTACGCCATGACCTACGGCCTCACCATGCCGGTCGGTCGCCGTCCGACGCCGTGCCTGCTGGCCGAAGAGGTGGCACTGGCCGCGCAGCGCCTGCTCACGGCAAAACAGCCGGTCAATCTGGCGAACCTGCTCGACACTATCGCGCTGACTGAACGCGCGGATATGCCCGATATCGTGCGTGCGAAGCTGCACAAAATCACCGGCTACGTGCTGCGTGATGCGAAGCAACTGCCGGAGGCACTGGCGCACCTGCAGCGTGCCATCCAGTTAGAAAGCACTATCGGGGTGAAAAAGGATATCGAGCAGTTAGAGCGACAGCTCAGGCCAAAACCCGAACCGGCACCGAAAACGACTAAACCGCGCACGCGCAAACCTGCCGCCAAACCGGCGGCACGGCGCGGGCGTCCACCAAAGGCGGCAAAAGCCGCTGGTTAACCGAGCGCTCCCCGAGCCGGGCGGCACGCCGGTCAATGCGGGTATCAATTGCCCTGACTGCGACCGGCGTCCACCGCCCACCCATTACCCGAGGTTGTCATGACGACGCTGATTATTGAGCCAAATAAAGAGCCGCAGGATGTGCCGGGCGTGGTGATACCGCCACCGGGCGTGAGCGAGCCGGTAATCAAAAACACCCCGTTTTTTCCTGATGTTGATCCAAAACGCGTGCGCGAGGAAATGCGCTTAGAGCAGACCGTTTCCCCGGTGCGCCTGCGCCGGGCAATTAAAACCGCCATCGCGGAGACAAATGCGGAGCTGAGCGACTGGCGCGAACGTCAGCTAGAGGCTGGTCACGCCACGCTCGCGGATGTCCCGACCGACAGGCTCGACGGCGAGAGTGTGCGCGTTTTCCACTACTTCAACGCCGTGTGTGCCATGACGACCGCCACGCTTTACGAGCGTTTTCGCGGCGTGGATGCGACCGCCAAAGGCGATAAAAAGGCCGACAGCATCGACAGCACTATCGATGAGATGTGGCGGGATATGCGCTGGTCTGTGGCGCGCATCCAGGACAAAGCGCGCTGCATTGTGGGGCAAATCTGATGAAAGCGTATGCGCTACAGGGCGACACCCTTGACGCGATTTGCGCCCGGTATTACGGGCGCACTGAGGGTGTGGTCGAAACTGTCTTAGAAGCGAATCCCGGCCTGTCTGAGCTCGGCGTCATCCTGCCGCACGGCACGGCAATTGAGCTGCCCGAGACCGACAGCGCGGCCAGAACCGAAACGGTGAATCTATGGGACTGAGTATGGAGAAAATCACCACGTTTATCGCCTACTGGCTGGCCGTTGCGCTGGCATATCTCGGCGCAATATCGCCCGAAAAGATGGCGCTTTACGTGGGCGGCGGATGCGCCATTTTTACCGCGCTTACGAATTACTGGTTTAAGCGCAAAACGTACCTCTATCTGACGTCACTCGGACTCGACAAGGGGGCTATTCGTGAAATCAATCGTTAAACGTTGCAGTGTGGCCGCCGTGCTGGCGCTGGCAGCACTGATGCCTGACTTTCGTCTGCTTAACACCTCGCCCGAGGGGCTGGCGTTGATTGCCGACCTCGAAGGCTGTCGCCTGACGCCTTACCAGTGCAGCGCGGGAGTGTGGACGTCAGGTATCGGCCACACTGCAGGCGTCGTGCCGAAAGGGGAAATCACCGAGCGACAGGCGGCGGCGAACTTCGTTGCGGATGTGCTGAACGTCGAGAAACGTCTGGCCGTATGTGCGCCGGTGAAAATGCCGCAGCACGTTTACGACGCGCTGGTCAGTTTCTCATTCAACGTGGGAACCGGCGCGGCCTGCCGGTCGACGCTGGTCTCGTTTATTAAGCGCCAGCAATGGCCGCAGGCGTGCGACCAGCTCACCCGCTGGGTTTACGTGAACGGCGACGTTAACAAGGGGTTGGAAAATCGCCGCGCGCGTGAGCGTGCTTATTGTCTGAAAGGAGTTTCTCAATGAAAAAATTATCACGTTCACTGATGTTAGATGCCCTGCTGGCAGTATTCCTGCTGTGGGGGCTGGCTTTGCCGCAAAGTGCAGCAATTAATTTTGTTGCAGCGTGGGCGCTGTTTGGCTGTGTTGTCTGTATTACAGCGAGCCTTGCCGGTGTGGTTGTTTTTGACCACTGGCTACGAAGTGTGGAGAAAGGTAGCCCCGTCAATCCTGAGCTAATGAAAATATTCCGTGCTGTATTTTGTCGCCAACCATCAAAAGGGCGTCGCGCATGGTCTCTGATTATTTTCACCATTACCACGGGTTGCCTGCTTGGTGCTGGCTGGGTCTTTACCGCGCTGATTTACCTGATTTGTGTCCTGACGTTTGCGGGAGTGCGCAAAACTTACCGTCAGCGCATTGAGGAGGCGGGTCTGTGTCCAGATTCATTGTGATGTTGATTGCTGCAGGTCTTGCGCTGGCGGCTGTGCTCTGGTTGAGGCATGAGAACGGCAATCTACGACGTTCTTTTGAACGCGCGAATAAGGTCGCCACCGAACAAAAGAATGTGATCGGGATGCTGAAAAATCAGCTTTCCGTTTCGCAGGGAATTGCCAGGCGAAATGAAGCCGCGCAGGTCAGTTTACGTGGTGAGCTGATTGCTGCCGGTGCGATGGCCGTGCGGCGTGAAGAAACCATTACGAGGCTGATAAATGAGAATGAAACGTTACGCCGCTGGTATAGCGATAAGCTGCCTGATGTTGTGCGCAGGCTGCACACCCGCGCCGGTTGCGCCTCCGCCGGTCATTGTTTACAGCGCATGCCCGAAGGTGAGCTATTGCCCGATGCCGGAAAGCGAACCGGTCACTAATGGCGACCTGAGCGCTGATATTCGCAGGCTTGAGCACGCGCTCGCCGCCTGCGCGCTGCAGGTTGAAACCGTCAAAGACTGCCAGGATAAACTCGATGAAGAAAGCACGCAGCCTGCGCGAAGCGCTGATTAAAGCCGTTCCGCAACTGGAGACGAACCCCGAAATGATGCGCATCTTCGCCGATGAGGGGAATATCGATGCGCGGCTCGCGGCCTCGCTGTCGCATGAGAAAATTTATACACTGAATGTGATCGTGTGCGACTTTGTGGGCGACCCGGATTTGATATTCGTGCCGGTGGCCGCATGGCTTCGTGAGAATCAGCCGGATATTTGTACGCTCGATGACGGACGCAAAAAGGGCTACCGTTTCCAGATGGATTTAAACGACGGGGACAGTGTCGATATTAGCATCAGCCTGCAGCTCACCGAGCGCACCCTCATTAAAGAGGAAAACGGCGCGCTGCATGTGAGCTATGCCCCTGAGCCGCCGCTGCCGGAGCCCGTTACCCGGCCAAAAGAGCTCTACATCAACGGCGAACTGGTGAGCAAATGGGATGAGTGAATTCAAGCCCTTTGACGACAGGCTCAATGGTCTGATTGCTGCCCTGTCACCGGCAGCGCGCCGGAAGATGGCTGGTGATATTGCCAGGGAGCTGCGCAAGTCGCAACAGCAACGCATCAAACAGCAAAAAGCCCCGGACGGCTCACCATATCAGGCGCGAAAGCGTCAGCCTCTCAGGGCTAAAACCGGACGGATTAAACGGGCGATGTTTCAGAATCTGCGCACTAACCGGTACATGAAAGCCAGTGGCGGTGAAAATAGTGCAGTGGTGGAATTTACCGGGAAAGTGCAGCGCATCGCGCGTGTCCATCAGTACGGACTCAAAGACCGGCCAAACGCGAACGCTAAGGATGTGCAGTACGCAGAACGCCAGCTACTCGGATTTAACCAGGCGGATAAACAGCTCGTCGAAACGCTGGTTATCAAACTTCTTTCTCGCTGACTGTTGTTACAACTCCCACAAAACACCGCTTGATTGCCGCTGGCCTTACCCGGCGGCATCCTTTCCCCATGAATACTTTAAATTCACTGCAGGAAATCGCACGCGCGATCCGCAATCTTATCCGCACCGGCATTGTGACCGACGTCGACCTCGACGAGGGGCTGTGTCGTGTCCAGACCGGCGCCATCGAAACCACCTGGCTTAACTGGCTCACCTGTCGCGCCGGTCGCTCACGCGTATGGTGGGCTCCGTCCGTTGGCGAGCAGGTGTTATTGCTGGCCATCGGCGGTGAGCTCGACACGGCCTTTGTGCTGCCGGGCATTTTCTCTGACGACAATCCCGCGCCGTCAGCGTCATCTGATGCGTTACATGTGTCATTTCCTGATGGGGCGGTAATCGAGTACGAACCCGAAAACGGCGCGCTCACCGTGTCAGGTATCAAAACCGCCGACGTTACCGCGTCAGATTCCATCACGGCCACCGTGCCGGTGGTGCTGGTGAAAGCCTCGACCCGCATCACGCTCGATACACCCGAGGTGGTATGCACCAACAAGCTGACGACCGGCACACTCGAAGTGCAGAAAGGCGGGAAGATGACCGGAAACATTGAGCACACCGGCGGGAAACTGACCTCAAACGGCGTGCAGGTGGATGACCACGACCACGGCGGCGTCGAACGGGGTGGAAGCTGGACGGAGGGCATTAAATGACGGTGCGTTATCTGGGAATGAACAGTCAGACCGGCCTCAGCATCGCAGAGGTCGAGCATATCAGGCAAAGCGTGCGCGACATTCTGGTCACACCGATTGGCTCGCGCGTCATGCGCCGTGAATACGGCTCGCTTCTGTCGGCGCTGATTGACCAGCCGCAGACACCGGCGCTGCGACTGCAGATTATGGCCGCGTGCTATTCCGCGATCCAGAAGTGTGAGCCCCGCGTCAGCCTGACGACCATCACCTTTGAACGGTCAGAGACCGACGGCGGGCTGTATGTCGACATCATCGGCACGCGCTCGGTGAACGGCCAGCCCTTTTCCCTCACCATTCCACTGAGTTAAACGCTATGGCAATTGTTGACCTTAACCAGCTCGCCGCGCCCGATGTCGTGGAAGTGCTGGACTATGAGAGCATTCTCGCAGAGCGTAAGGCGACGCTCGTCTCGCTTTATCCTGAGGATCAGCAGGAGGCCGTCGCGCGCACGCTGACGCTCGAATCAGAGCCGATTGTGAAGCTGCTGGAGGAAAACGCCTACCGGGAAGTTATCTGGCGACAGCGCGTCAATGAGGCTGCGCGTGCGGTCATGCTGGCCTACGCTGCTGACAGCGACCTCGACCAGATAGGCGGAAATTACAACGTTGAGCGCCTCGTCATCACGCCTGCAGACGACACGACGTTTCCGCCGACGCCAGCCGTTATGGAGTCGGACACCGACTACCGTTTGCGCATTCAACAGGCTTTTGAGGGGCTGAGTACCGCAGGCTCTACTGGCTCATATCAGTTTCATGGCCGCAGCGCCGACGGGCGGGTCGCGGATATTTCCGTCATCAGTCCTGAGCCTGCGTGCGTGACCGTGTCCGTGCTGTCGCGCGAAAATAACGGCGTCGCCTCTGACGAGTTGCTCGCCATCGTGCGTAACGCGCTGAACGATGAGGACGTCAGGCCGGTCGCTGACCGCGTGACCGTGCAGTCAGCGAAAATCGTCGATTATAAAATCATCGCATCGCTTTACCTGTACCCCGGTCCTGAAAGTGAGCCGGTGCTCAGTGCGGCAAAAGCAAAGCTGCAGGCATATATCAGCGCGCAGCACCGGCTCGGGCGTGATATCCGCAAATCAGCCATTTATGCTGCCCTCCACGTCGAGGGCGTGCAGCGCGTCGAGCTGGCCGCGCCAGTGGCCGATATCGTGCTCGATGAGACTCAGGCGTCATGGTGCAGTGAGTACAGCGTGACTATCGGGGGCAACGATGAGTAATACCCGACTGTTGCCGGTGGGCTCCTCACCGCTTGAGGTGGCGGCGGCGCGCGCCTGCGCTGAGATTGAAAATACTCCCGTTCCCCTGCGCCGACTCTGGAGCCCTGACGACTGCCCGGCAAACCTGCTGCCGTGGCTGGCGTGGGCGTTTTCCGTTGACAGATGGGATGAGAAATGGCCGGAGGAGACTAAGAGGGATGTGATCCGTAATGCGTGGTACATCCACGCGCACAAGGGAACGATAGGCGCGGTGCGCCGCGTGGTCGAGCCGCTCGGCTACCTGATAAACGTGACTGAGTGGTGGGAAACCAGTGACCCGCCCGGCACGTTTCGACTCGATATCGGTGTGCTGGAGACCGGAATCACCGAGGAAATGTATTACGAAATGGAACGGCTTATTGCTGATGCAAAGCCAGCCAGCCGCCATCTTATCGGCCTCAATATTATTCAGGACATACCCGGCCATATGTACACCGGAGCCCTGACTTATGACGGCGACATCATCACGGTTTACCCAGGGTAAGTGAGAACAAAATGACAGTGAAATACAAAACGGTCATCACCAAAGCCGGTGCCATCAAGCTGGCTGCAGCGACCATCCCCGGCGGGAAAAAGGTAAATTTTACGGCGATGGCCGTCGGTGACGGCGGTGGCGCACTGCCAACTCCTGACCCAAACCAGACAAAGCTCATCAAGGAGGTCTGGCGTCACGCACTGAACAAAATCAGCCAGGACAGGAAAAATAAAAATTACGTCGTGGCGGAGTTGCTTATCCCGCCTGAGACAGGCGGTTTCTGGATGCGCGAGCTCGGGCTCTATGATGATGCCGGTACGCTGATTGCGGTCGGCAACATGGCCGAAAGCTACAAGCCCACACTCGCGGAGGGCTCAGGGCGCGCGCAGACCGTGCGCATGGTCATCATGGTGAGCGATATCGAGTCAGTCGAGCTGTCCATCGATACTTCAACGGTGATGGCAACGCAGGACTACGTCGACGACAAACTCGCGGAGCATGAGCAGTCGCGTCGCCATCCTGACGCGACACTTACCGCAAAGGGTTTCACGCAGTTAAGCAGTGCAATCGACAGCGTGTCTGAGTCCGTCGCAGCGACGCCGAAAGCCATTAAGGCAGCGTATGACCTTGCGAAAGGGAAATATACGGCTCAGGACGCCACCACGGCGCAAAAGGGTATCGTCCAGCTCAGCAGCGCGACCGACAGCGCGTCTGAGGCCTTAGCAGCGACGCCGAAAGCCGTTAAGGCAGCGTATGACCTTGCGAAAGGG
>NZ_JALW01000061.1:0-10755 GCF_000710795.1 Enterobacter sp. T1-1
TACGATAGTGGCTATAGGGCTGCGTATTTTTTATTTAAATTCAATGAAGTAGACAAAAAAACTGCTACCGATTTTGAGTTTTAATACGCAAATTTGTACACATTGTGTTTATGCTCCAACAGTCTTAATCGAAACATGGGCTGTTGGAGCTATCGATTCCGCCCTCTTCGTTTCTTCTATACTTTCAGTTTGACTGACTGGAGGTAATCATGTGCGAACGTTTGGCACAAGCTCAAACACGTGAAGAATACCTTGCCTATTTGGCTGACAAAGCCGATCGCGACAACCTAACGGCTTTATAGATCTTAGCTTCACTCAATATCCCTTACTGCCTAGGTTTTCTAAACGTATTATTTATATTCATTAGGCGCGAGTAGATACACACCCAAAAGTATGTATCTACATACACTCTACCTACCTGAGATAACTTTGAATAAAGGCAGTCAGAGATGTTTTTTGCGCCAACGTCTGGTCAGTTGCTTTTCAAATTCAATTATTAGGAACATCGCGAATCCTATCAGTAAGGTAATGATCCAGTAACGGAACGGCAGCGGTTCCGTGCCAAACAGCATCTGCATGAACGGCGCGTAGATGATGAGAAGCTGAAGCGCCAGGAGCACACCACTCACAATCCAAATGCCTTTATTCGCCAGCAGGCCTATGCTCAGCGAGAAGCTGTCATTCACGCGGCAGTTAAGCATGTAGAACCACTGTGCGGTCACCAGTGTTTGCAGCAGCACGGTACGGATAAATTCTGCTGAATAGCCGCGCGGCTGCAGCCAGGCTTCAAGGATAAAGGCGCTGATGGCAATCATTAAGCCGACAAATATCACGCGCCAGATGGCATAGCCGTCCATCACGTGCAGGTTCGCCTTGCGCGGAGGCCGGCTCATGATGTCCTTCTCGCCCGCTTCGAACGCCAGCCCAAAAGAGAGCGTCGCCGAGGTGGCCATGTTCATCCACAGAATAAGGACCGGCGTCAGCGGGATCAGGTTCCCCGCCAGCAGCGCGATGATAATCAGCATAGCCTGAGCAATGTTGCTGGGGATAACGAACAGAATGGTCTTTTTCAGGTTGTCGTAAACCCGCCGGCCCTCGTGTACTGCACTGGCAATCGTGGCAAAGTTGTCATCCGTGAGCACCATGTCGGCGGCTTCCTTGGTGACTTCCGTCCCCTTGATCCCCATAGCAATACCCACATCCGCCCGCTTGAGCGCCGGGGCATCGTTCACGCCATCCCCGGTCATTCCCACCACTTCCTGCTTGCTCTGCAGGGCCTGTACAAGGCGGAATTTATCCTCCGGGCTGGTTCGCGCGAAAATATCGTACTGCTGTGCGGCTTCGCTCAACTGACGATCGTCCATCGCTTCCAGTTCGCGGCCGGTTATAGCGCTGGCGGCGTTGCCAATGCCAAGCATTTGCCCAATGCTCATCGCCGTTTGCGGGTGGTCCCCGGTGATCATTTTTACGCGGATCCCCGCCTGCAGGCAGTCGGCAATCGCGGTAATTGCCTCCGGACGCGGTGGATCCATCATTCCGGCGATGCCAAGCAGGATCACGCCATCCTTAAGGTCCGGATGATCCAGCTCGCGCTGTCCCTCACGGGCAGGCTTCCAGGCTGCCGCCACCATGCGCAGCCCCTCACGGGCATACTCTTCAATCTTCCCTTCCCAGTAAGACTGATCAAAAGGCTGCAACCCGGTGTTGGTCTGCTGGAACTGGCACAGGCGGAACAGAACGTCCGGAGCGCCGGTAATCAAAATAACCTCTTCATCGCCCAGACGGTAAAGCGTGGACATGTATTTATACAGCGAATCAAACGGAATTTTACTGCGCATTTCAGTATCGAGCGGTGGAAGCGGGATTTTTGCCGCCAGCACCTTCAGCGCACCCTCGGTCGGGCCGCCAGTGATTTTCCACTGGCCCTGGTCATCTTTAATTAGCTGGCTGTCATTGCAGAGGTCGATGGTGCGCAGATAGCGTTCCAGCAGGGAGCCCTGCGTCACGCTGACGGGATTCGGGTCATCTACAGGATGAATATTACCAACCGGCTCGTAGCTGTCGCCCTCCACGCGATAGGTCGTGTCGGCGGTTATGACCGCTTTGACCGTCATTTCATTCATGGTCAGGGTGCCGGTTTTATCCGAGCAGATGACCGTCATCGCGCCCAGCGTTTCTACCGTAGGCAGCTTACGAATGATGGCCTTGCGGCGCGCCATGGCCTGTACGCCAAGCGAAAGAATGATGGAAATGATGGCCGGTAGGCCTTCCGGCACCGCGGCAACGGCGAGGCTGATGAGCGACAGCACCAGCTCGGAAACCGGCATATCGCGGAACAGCAGACTGAAGACAAACAGCGCTACCATCATCACCAGAATAGTAATGAAGATGGTTTTACCGAGCTTATCCATCTGCACCATCAGCGGCGTACGGTGTTTTTCGATATCTGACATCATCTGGTTGATATGACCAAGCTCGGTCTCACCCCCGGTCGCCACCACTACGCCTTTGCCGCCGCCGGAGCTGACGGTGGTGCCGGAATAGAGTAGGTTATACCGATCGCCTAAAGGCAGCTCACCAGTTAACGCATCGCTGTTTTTCTCTACCACGGTGGATTCACCGGTCAGGATGGCCTCCTCCACGCGAAGGTTATGCGCCTCGATCACGCGAAGGTCCGCAGGGATACGATCCCCGGCGCGGATCACCACGATATCGCCCGGCACCAGCGAGGTTGTGGGGATCGTCTCATGATTACCCTGACGCACCACCACGGCTTCGCTGGAGAGCATATTGCGAATACTTTGCAGCGATTTTTCTGCATTGCTCTCCTGAATATGGCCAATCAGCGCGTTAATGACGGCAACGCCGAGGATCACAAACATATCGATCCAGTGGCCCATAAAGAGCTTCAGCAACGCGGCCACCAGCAGAACGTAGATCAGGACATCGTTAAAGTGGGCCAGGAAACGCAACCAAGCGGGCTTGCCCTTTTTCTGCGGTAACGCATTCTCACCATACTGCTGGAGGCGGGCCGATGCCTCAGTGCTGCTCAGCCCCTCCGCGGTGGAATTGATATTTGCCAGGGTGTCGTCAACAGTTTGTTGATAATACGGACGGTCAGGTTTTCCTGTTTTCATCGTTCCTTCCTCAGGTTCTTTTCAGAAATCACCTTGCTTTCATGCCATTAACGAATAACAAAAACAGGGACATGGGCATAGCGCACAATGCTGGCAGCCTCTGACCCTAACAAATGGGTTTGAATATTGGGATTTCGAGAGCCGACAATAATTGCCCCAGCAGCAAGTTCATCCGCCAACTTAATCACCTCATCACGGACATTCCCGCTGCGCACATGAAGATGGACATGTTCTTCCGGCAGATTCAGTTTTTTGACCAGGGCAGCGAGTTTCTCTTTGGAATTATTAACCATATATTCATCCATCTTTCGCGCATCTGAAATAAACCCGCGGGTCAGCTCAGCGGAAAATTTTGGCATGACGTGCAACAGGTGAATATCTCCCGACGCGCTTTGTGCCAGGAACTGTGCATGCTGCAGCGCTTTATCTGCCAGGCCAGTCTCATAAACATCCACCGGAACCAGAATATTTTTGTACATATCGAGTATCCTTTTTATTACTAAAATGATTGTGGGTAGAGAAAAAACGCATTACATGCAGGGGCTTACCCTTTATGACCGTCACGGGAAAAAAGGCGAATGATATTAAACGTAGCACAGGAATTTCAGGATTAGCGTGTCCCCCCTGATAATGGTTATTTAACATTTATCTTTTCTCCAACTATGCTCATAGAAAGACACTGCTTACGACTCATGGAGGAATGAATGTACGGTTTAAGCCTTTTTCGTCTTAGTTTGTTTATCGCGCTTGCCATTATTGCCAGCACTGCAATTGGCCTATTTACCTATATGGTTGTCACTGTTCTGGCAGAATAGTGTTACTTCCAGCCCTTGCTATGGAATAAATAAAATAGTTATTTATTAGGGGAATACAGTGAACCGCTACCTCTATCTTTTACCGTTCGTGGTGTTAACGCTCACTGCGTGCGATCCGAAACCCGAGCAAGCTTCCCCCCTGCCACGCATGGTAAAAGTGGCGGAGGTGGCTGTTCCCGGTCATGCCCAGCAGCGCGTTTTCCCCGCCCGCATAGAATCGGGCGACGTGACCGACCTATCATTTAAGCGCGCGGGTCAAATTGAAGCGCTGGATATACGCCAGGGCGCAGTCATCAAGCAGGGGCAACAGCTTGCCAGACTAAACGCCCGTGAAGCACAGCAGCGGGTTAACGACAGGCAAACAGCGGCGACGCTGGCCCAGCGACAGTTCGATCGCTTCCAGACGCTGGCGGGCCGCCAGGCTATCTCTAAAGCGGAGATGGACGTACAGCGCGCGAACCGCGATTCGGCGAATGCGGCGCTGCAGATTGCCCGTGAAGAGCTGAATCAGATGACGCTCGTCGCCCCCTTTAGCGGAACGGTGGCCAGCTTGCATGTGCGGAATCATCAGGTGGTGTCTGCCGGTCAGCCCATTGCGACCCTAACCCGCACCGACCTGCTGGACGTGGTGTTCAGTATTCCTGAGAATCTGTTCAAGGCCTTTGATATCCGTAACGCCCAGTATCGCCCTGTGGTGAGAATTAACGCCATCCCGGATCGGGAGTTTACCGCTGTCTACAAAGAGCACTCGGGCAGCAGCGACAGCAATACTCTGACCTGGCAGGTGATACTCACCATGCCGCGCCCGGATGATTTCCCCGCCGTGGGCGGTGTCAGCGGTACGGTGACGATCAATTTAACCAACCTCCCGGCTGGTGCTGGCGCTCAGGCTTTAATTGTGCCGGTTGAGGCGGTCTTTAACCCGAACAACAGCCCGCGCAATGAGCCGCACGTATGGGTCGTGGCGGGGGAAGGTGACGCGCTTCATCTTGAAGACCGCAAGGTAACCGTGGGCCAGGTGACCACAGAGGGCGTGACGATCACTGGTGGGCTTAAGGCCGGCGAGCGCGTGGTGGCTGCTGGCGTGGGTGAGCTTCATGCTAACCAACCGGTGCGTATCTGGACGCGTGAACGGGGACTGTAATGGATATTACTCGTCAGTTTATCAATAACCCCATTCGCGTCTGGCTGACGATCCTGCTGCTGGGCGTGGGCGGCATTTTCGCACTGCTGAACATCGGCAGGCTGGAAGACCCCGCCTTTACCATCAAAACCGCGGTGGTGATCACCCACTATCCCGGTGCCTCCGCTCAGCAGGTTGAAGAGGAGGTCACGCTGCCGCTGGAGAATGCCCTTCAACAGCTGCCCTATCTGGACAACGTAAGCTCCATCTCTTCCAACGGCCTGTCGCAAATCACCGTGAACATTGCCTCACGCTATCATTCGAACGAGCTGCCTCAGATCTGGGACGAACTGCGTCGTCGCGTGGGCGATGCCGCGCGCCAGTTCCCACCAGGCGTAGTGGCGCCCTTCGTGAATGACGATTTTGGCGACGTATTCGGCTTTTTCTTCGCGATTTCCGGGGAAGAATTCAGTAATCCTGAACTGGTGAGGTATGCCGAGCAGCTGCGTCGCGAACTGATTCTGGTCCCCGGCGTTGCCAAGGTCGCCATCGGTGGAGCCATCAGCCAGCAGGTCAACATCGATATCTCCCTGACCAAAATGGCCGCGCGCGGCATTACGCTGAACCAGCTTTCCGCCCTGCTCAGCAGGCTTAACGTGGTTTCCAGCGCCGGAGAAATCACCTCGGGAACGGAATCCATTCGCCTGCATCCAACCGGTGAGTTCGAAAATCTTGATGAGCTCGCGGATCTCATCATTACCCCTTCCGGCACCGGGGCGGCGACGCGTCTGCGGGATATCGCCACGCTGTCGCGCGGGCTGAACGAATCGCCCGCCAGTATTTATCATGCCAACGGTAAGAAAGCCGTCACCATGGGCGTCTCATTTATTCCTGGCGTGAACGTGATCGACGTGGGACACGCGCTGGAGGCGAAGCTCAGCCAGATGTCGGCGGAAAAACCGGCAGGGATACACATCGACCTGTTCTACGATCAGGCAGCGGAAGTGGGCCACTCTGTTAACGGGTTTATCATTAACTTTCTGATGGCGCTGGCGATTGTCATCGGAGTACTGCTGATCTTTATGGGCGTTCGCAGCGGGATCATCATCGCGTTTTCCCTCGCGCTCAACGTGCTGGGAACTCTGCTGATAATGTATCTGTGGGGTATTGAGCTGCAGCGTATCTCGCTCGGTGCGCTGATTATAGCCCTCAGCATGCTGGTGGATAACGCCATCGTGATTGTTGAAGGGGTACTGGTTGCGCGTCAGCAGGGCTCCCCGCTGTTGAACGCAATTAACTACATCATTCGTCGCTCCGCCCTGCCGCTACTGGGGGCAACGGTGATCGCCATCCTGGCGTTTGCGCCTATCGGGCTGTCGCAGGATTCCACCGGGGAATACTGTAAATCCCTGTTCCAGGTGCTGCTGATTTCCCTGATGCTGAGCTGGTTCTCGGCGCTCACCATTACGCCGGTGTTGATCAAGTGGTGGTTGTTTAAAAACCACAGCGCGCCGGAAAAAATTGACGAGTCAGACCCTTACGACAAACGCCTCTACCGTCTTTACCAGCGCCTGCTCAACGCGCTGCTGCACTGGAAAGCGCCGACGCTTATCGTGATGGCTGCGCTGCTGGCAGCATCTGTCTGGGGTTTTGGCGCCGTGCGGCAAAACTTCTTCCCATCGTCAAATACGCCGATTTTCTTTGTCGACCTTTGGTTACCTTACGGCACCGATATCAAATGGACCGAGAAGATGACTGGCGATATTGAGAAAACCATCAACGGTCAGCCCGGCGTCGAAACTACCGTTTCAACCATCGGTCAGGGCAGCATGCGGTTTATTCTTACCTACAGCGGACAGCGGCAGTACAGCAACTACGCGCAGATCATGGTACGCATGGATGACCAGCGCAACATAGCCGCATTGACACGCCACGTTGATGAGTACATTACGCGAAACTATCCGCAGGTGAACGCCAGCACCAAACGCGTGATGTTTGGTCCCTCCGGCGACAGCGCCATTGAGGTGCGCATCAAGGGTCCCGAGCCTGACAGGCTGCGACTGATAGCCAGCCAAGTGGATGATATTCTGGCGCGCGACCCGGCCATTGCAAGTGTGAGAAATGACTGGCAAAACCGCAGCAAGGTGATCCGTCCGCAGTACGTCGCCACGCTGGGCCGCGAGCTTGGCGTAGACAAGCAGGACGTCGACAACGCGCTGGAGATGAATTTCTCCGGCAGCCGGGCCGGGTTATACCGAGAAGGCAGCGACCTTCTTCCGGTCGTGGTTCGCCCCCCGGAAAGCGAACGGCTGGACGCTAATCATCTGAACAACGTGCTGGTCTGGAGCCATACCCGGCAGCAGTATATCCCGCTGAGTAACGTCGTCAGCAGCTTTTCGCTGGAGTGGGAAGATCCGCTGATTCTGCGCCGCGACCGCTCGCGGGTGCTGACGGTTCAGACCGATCCTGATCCCCTTAGCCAGCAAACGTCAGGCGACATTCTCGCCCGGGTGAAACCGCACATTGACGCCCTCACCCTGCCCCACGGCTACAGTATCGAATGGGGAGGCGACGCGGAAAACTCCAGCGAAGCACAGCAGGGGATCTTCACCACGCTGCCGATCGGGTTCTTGGTAATGTTTGTCATCACCGTTTTGATGTTCAGCTCGGTGAAAAACGCCGTCGCCATCTGGCTGACCGTGCCGCTGGCGCTGATTGGCGTCACGCCGGGATTCTTGATCACCGGTATTCCGTTTGGCTTTATGGCGCTGATAGGTCTTCTGAGCCTGAGCGGGATGCTGATCCGCAACGGCATTGTGCTGGTGGAAGAGATCGAGCAGCAGAAAGCGCATAAAGATCAGCACGAGGCGATCGTTTACGCCGCCACCTCGCGCTTGCGCCCTATCCTGCTCACCGCGTTCACCACCGTACTGGGTCTGGCACCGCTGCTGCTGGACGTTTTCTTCCAGAGCATGGCCGTTGTGATTATGTTTGGACTTGGGTTTGCTACAATCCTGACGCTGCTGGTACTTCCCGTAATTTACGCGTGCTTCCATCGTAAGGACTAAGCGGAACAACAATGAATGCGACAGGACTGAATATTATTAAGACGCTGGGCTGTATGACGGCGGTCACCTTCTTCACCATCTACAATACTTGGGATCATTATGATTATGACTATCACTGGATCTTGGGATTTTTAACTTTTATTTCGACCATCGCCACGCCGCTGTTTTTTGTGGTCGCGGGTTATCTCGATGGCCAGTCCCGGCACGGAGCCCGCTGGCAGTTAGGCAAGATTAAAAGTCTGGTGATTGTTTTTCTGTTCTGGGTAACCATCTACTACCTGTGGGAGCCGTATCAGCGGGGATATTTAATCCAGCCGTGGTTTGTGTTTTCGTTTGTCGTGATTTACACCTTCCATCCGGTGGTGGAGTGGCTTAGCCAGCGCCGCGCGCTGTTCTGCGGCGTGATTACCTGCCTGCTGCTCTTCTCCTACGGGTATGATTTGCTTTCAGCCCTCTATCCGAACGTCCAGGTCCTTTCCCTTTCGCCACAGTACCGCCTGTGGACGTGGCTATTGTTTTACCTGACGGGGCAGCTTTTCTGCGATCCCAGGATCGCCGAGTGGATTGGCCGCAAAGTAGTGGTCAGGACGGCGGTTATCGCTATCCCGTTTATTTATCTCTTCACTTGGTTTTACGAGCGCCATTTCTTTTTTGCCCTGTTCAAGGCCGACAGAAACGCTTTTATTCTTACCGGCTCGCAAATCTACATTTTGATTATTGCGCTGGTCATTGCGGCGAACGGGGTGCGCTTTCGCCGCAATGCTGAGTTTAAAGAGTCGGTGCTGGCGGCCATCAGCAAAACTATGACCGGCGTGTATATCGTCCACTACTCGGTGTTTCACCTGCTGACGGCGCTGATCCCGGTGACGTCTCTCGGCATGAAGCTGGCGCTGATCGTCCTCACGTTCATCACCTCGGTGCTGTTCTCCATG
Source organism: Enterobacter sp. T1-1 (assembly GCF_000710795.1). Lineage (NCBI taxonomy): Bacteria > Pseudomonadati > Pseudomonadota > Gammaproteobacteria > Enterobacterales > Enterobacteriaceae > Enterobacter > Enterobacter sp. T1-1. The sequence continues at coordinate 9,076 of NZ_JALW01000061.1, forward strand.
CTGATCCTGTCTAACTCCGTGGCAAAAAAGGTGATCACTCTTTAAAAACCGAGGCGCAGCCAAGCAAAGAGCACGTTACCGTTGTTATAGGTGCCTGGAATATAGGTGAACTGGACGGTAACGCGCTTATACCCCGCAGAAAACAGCGGAAAGATAAACGGCAGGGGCACATAGTTCGCAAAATCATCGCGCGCCGTGATACCCGCCGCGGCGCCGAGTCCAAGCCGGAAATCTTTGGCGTTATCCAGGTACCAGCCCTTCTCCCAGCCGTAGCCCATAGCGGGCTGCCATTCATTGTGCGAATCTTTGAACATCATTGCGAAGAGTGCGCTCCAGTTGCCCTCTTCGTTGTAGCGGGACACGCCCAATCCCCCGCCCCACGGCATTTCGTTGTAATTGTCGGTTTTTTCTTTGTCGTACATAAAGCGGGCATGCCAGCTCAGAAACGGCAGGTAGAGATCGTAGCGTTGAGGCTGCTCCCAGGTTTGCGAAATATCGTCCGTTAGCGCGTTCCACCAGTCGTTAATGCGCTGTTCTCCGTAAACTTTGGGCTCCGCATGAAGAGGTGCGACGAAGAAAAACAGGACAATCCAGATTGCCGAAAAAGTGCGTTGCATCGTTTTTCCCTCAGTTTGCGTTTCTCAGCAGATACTATAACTATAAACTATTCAGCAGTTAAGTGAGCCAAACTGCCCTCTGGTATGTCTCTTCAGATAAAAAGTTCCACAATTGAGCAAAAGATTTGAATTGGTCCTAAAAAGGACTAATTTCATGACATTAAAATAACCTCTATCAAGACATTGAGAAATTACTTGAAGTCGAATTCCGATGCAAAGCAACCGCTAAAACCCAAGGCAGATTAGATGAAACCAGAAAAGCTGAATGGAAAGCTCTGGCAGAAATCAAAGAATAATAACGCAATGCCAATATTCTTAAAAACGGGAGAGTGAATTAAAAGTGATCTTTGCCTGCTCCCGGCTCAATGAGACAGTGTAGATTTTGAAACGGGGAATTTTTTATACAGTGTGCATACAGCTACATCGTAGATGATCGCCACCTGCTTCCTGTCCACGCCGTTCGCAATCAGTCTGCCCGCCTGGTCCCATTGTTCCTGGGTAAGTTTCGGACGCCTGCCACCGATACGCCCTTTCTCACGAGCTGCAGCCAGACCTGCCCGGGTGCGCTCCACAATCAACTCCCTCTCCATTTCCGCCAGGGCTGACATGATATGAAAGATGAAGCGCCCCATCGGGCTGGATGTATCGATACTGTCCGTGAGGCTCTTAAAGTGGATCCCGCGCTGCCGTAGTTCGTCGACCATCAGTACCAAGTTCCTCATGCTTCGCCCAAGGCGATCAAGCTTCCAGACAACAAGCGTATCTCCCTCTTTCAGCGTCTTAAGAAGCTTTTTCAGTGCTGGCCGGTTAGCCACTGTTCCGCTCATTTTTTCTTCGAAAATTTGTTCACATCCTGCGCGTTCGAGCGCTTGCCGCTGAAGATCCGTATTTTGGTCATTTGTTGACACCCTTACATATCCAATTTGCATATTTTTCACCCAATTATTTCTGCAAAAAAAACAGGTGACGTTATCGGCCAGGCCGCTTGAGAGCAATCTATAAAACGTCGGTTTGGGAAGTAGCGCGACAAAGGATGTCGGAACTGCGGCAGGGAATGTTATGG
>NZ_JALW01000062.1:0-260 GCF_000710795.1 Enterobacter sp. T1-1
CCTTCCGGCCCGGTGTTGCCCGACGGATCGGTGACGGTGGTGGTCAGGTCGTGTGCGCCGTTCGCCAGCGGCTGGTCCGGGGTGTAGCTCCAGGTACCGTCCGGGTTCACCTTCGCGGTGCCGATGACCTGGCCGTTGTCGATGATGTTCACCGTGCTGCCCGGCTCGGCCTTACCGCTCAGGGTCGGGGTGTTGTCATCGGTGGTGTCGCCGCTCACGACCGGGCCCTGGTAGGCGCCGACGTTGTCGGTGACCAGCAG
>NZ_JALW01000063.1:0-58028 GCF_000710795.1 Enterobacter sp. T1-1
CGGATTCATATGCCCTACGATAGCGTATACAGTGAAAAGCGCACGCCCGGTGCGCTACGTACCGTGTGGCGTAAATTCTATGGTGACACCACGGCAATGATCGGCCTGTACGGCTGTGCCGGTCTGGTCTTGCTGTGCGTATTTGGATCGTGGTTTGCGCCGTACGGTATCGACCAGCAGTTCCTCGGCTATCAACTGTTGCCCCCGTCGTGGTCGCGCTATGGGGAGGTTTCCTTCTTCCTGGGCACCGACGATCTGGGCCGTGATGTGCTGAGCCGCCTGCTGAGCGGTGCCGCCCCAACGGTGGGTGGTGCGTTTGTGGTGACGCTTGCCGCCACAGTTTGCGGTCTGGCGCTGGGCATTTTTGCTGGCTCCACCCACGGTCTGCGCTCGGCGGTGCTGAATCATATTCTGGACACCCTGCTCTCTATCCCATCGCTGCTGCTGGCGATCATTGTGGTGGCCTTTGCCGGGCCGCACCTGACGCATGCCATGTTTGCCGTGTGGCTGGCAATCCTGCCCCGTATCGTTCGCTCTGTGTACAGCATGGTGCATGACGAACTGGAGAAAGAGTATGTTGTTGCTGCCCGTCTGGACGGTGCCACCACGCTGAATATTCTCTGGTTTGCCGTCCTGCCGAATATCGCAGCCGGGCTGGTCACCGAGATCACCCGCGCCCTGTCGATGGCGATACTGGATATCGCTGCGCTGGGTTTCCTCGATTTGGGTGCCCAACTGCCGTCACCGGAATGGGGTGCGATGCTGGGCGATGCGCTGGAGCTTATCTACGTCGCCCCGTGGACAGTTATGTTACCGGGTGCGGCCATTATGGTCAGCGTGTTGCTGATTAACCTGCTGGGCGACGGTATTCGCCGCGCAATTAATGCGGGGGTGCAATAATGCCGCTTCTTGATATCCGCAACCTCACCATCGAGTTTAAAACCGGTGAGGGCTGGGTTAAGGCTGTCGATCGAATCAGCATTACCCTTGCTGAAGGTGAAATTCGCGGGCTGGTGGGCGAATCCGGCTCCGGGAAAAGCCTCATCGCCAAAGCCATTTGTGGTGTAGCGAAGGACAACTGGCGCGTCACCGCCGACCGCATGCGGTTTGATGATATCGACCTGCTGCGCCTTTCTCCGCGCGAGCGTCGCAAGCTGGTGGGCCATAACGTCTCGATGATTTTCCAGGAGCCACAATCCTGCCTTGACCCGTCCGAGCGCGTAGGTAAGCAGCTGATGCAGAATATCCCCGGCTGGACCTATAAAGGCCGCTGGTGGCAGCGTTTCGGCTGGCGCAAACGCCGCGCCATTGAGCTGCTGCACCGCGTCGGGATCAAAGATCATAAAGACGCAATGCGCAGTTTCCCCTACGAACTCACCGACGGTGAATGCCAGAAAGTGATGATCGCCATCGCGCTGGCCAATCAGCCGCGTCTGTTGATTGCGGATGAACCAACGAACGCGATGGAGCCGACCACGCAGGCGCAGATATTTCGTCTGCTGACGCGGCTGAATCAGAATAACAACACCACCATTTTGCTAATCAGTCACGACCTGCAAATGCTCAGCAAATGGGCGGATAAAATTGATGTGATGTACTGTGGGCAAACGGTGGAAACCGCCCCCAGTGAAGATCTGATCACCACGCCGCATCACCCCTACACCCAGGCGCTGATTCGTGCGATCCCGGATTTTGGCAGCGCCATGCCGCACAAGAGCCGTCTGAACACGCTGCCGGGTGCGATCCCGCTTCTGGAATCTTTGCCGATAGGCTGTCGTCTTGGGCCACGTTGCCCGTATGCTCAGCGTAAGTGTATTGAAACGCCGCGTCTGACGGGGGCGAAAAACCATCTTTACGCCTGTCATTTCCCGCTGAACATGGAGAGAGAGTGAAATGGTCGAAACCTTACTGGAAGTACGCAACCTGAGTAAGACCTTTCGCTACCGCACCGGGCTGTTCCATCGCCAGACCGTGGAAGCGGTGAAACCGCTGAGCTTTACGCTGCGCGAAAAGCAGACGCTGGCGATTATTGGCGAGAATGGTTCCGGCAAATCCACGCTGGCTAAGATGCTGGCGGGCATGGTTGAGCCAAGCGGCGGTGAAGTGCTGATTGACGATCATCCGCTGGCATTCGGCGATTACTCCTTCCGCAGCCAGCGTATCCGTATGATCTTCCAGGATCCCTCCACCTCGCTCAATCCGCGCCAGCGTATTTCGCAGATCCTGGATTTCCCGCTGCGGCTGAATACCGATCTGGAGCCTGACGCTCGCCGTAAACGTATCTTTGAAACCCTGCGTATGGTCGGGCTGCTGCCCGATCACGAAAGTTACTATCCGCATATGCTGGCTCCGGGACAGAAGCAGCGTCTGGGGCTGGCGCGCGCCCTGATTTTGCGCCCGAAGGTGATTATTGCTGACGAAGCCCTCGCCTCACTGGATATGTCGATGCGTTCGCAGTTAATTAACCTGATGCTGGAACTGCAGGAAAAACAGGGGATCTCTTATATCTACGTCACCCAACATCTTGGCATGATGAAACACATCAGCGACCAGGTGATGGTCATGCATCAGGGTGAAGTTGTCGAGCGCGGCAGCACGGCGGATGTGCTGGCCTCCCCACTCCACGATTTAACAAAACGCCTGATTGCCGGACATTTTGGTGAAGCGCTAACTGCTGATGCATGGAGAAAGGATCGGTAACCGCCCGTCAGGCGTCCCCCGCGACAGCGAATATTTCGACTCAGAACTTCAAAGGATTAAACAGACGTTTAATCCTTTTATTTTGCGTTGCACATCGCCATCCGCTTTATAAGCGGCTCTCCATTTTTCCTCCATATTCCAGGCAATAAGAATCAATCCTTCTCCTTCAGAATATGCAGATATTTCGGAGGAAAGAATGAACAAAACCACATATTATTTAAAACATCTTGAGTATCTACTCAGGAAGTGTCGGTCTTATTTAATATCCGACATTAACTTTCATCTGTCCCGTCTCAAAGAAATTCACGGTGACACATTTGATATAAAATCACCTGCTACCCTGAACGAAAAAATTTGTCATCGTCTGGTCTATGACCATAATGCGCACTATACGATGCTGGCGGATAAACTGGCTGTGCGGGAATATGTCCTGTCGAGAACGCAACGTCTAAAAATCGTTCCATTGATTGGCGTATACCGTCGTGTTGAGCACATCGACATGACGAAACTGCCGCATAAATTTGTGTTAAAGTGCAACCATGACAGTGGAAGCGCGATCATATGCACAAACAAAGCTGAATTTGACCTTAAAAAATCGAAAAACAAACTCCGGCTGGCATTAAAGAGAAATTTATATTACACCACACGGGAATGGCAATATAAAAACATCCCTCCTGTTATTCTGTGCGAGAAGTATATCGATCTCTTTAATGACGCGGACAAAAACACAACACCCGAAATGTTGAGGATTCATTGTTTCCACGGTGTTGCGCAGTTTGTGGAAGCTGATTTCACCGATGAAAGCGGCAATGGTTTTATCAACGTTTACGATCGCCACTGGCAGTTGCAGCCTTTCCAGATGGAATATCCCAACTCTCCGCAGGACATACCCAAGCCCGCCTCTTATCAGGAAGCGCTGCTGGCGGCACAAGAACTGGCCCTGGGGATTGACTATTGCCGTGTCGATCTCATGCTCACCCGGGACGAGATCTACTTCAGTGAGATAACGTTAAGTCCGAAACGGGGCAAACTGACTATCACGCCGCCGGAATGGGATGCCAGGTTAGGTGAAATGTGGCAAATGACGCCCGTCGCAAACAGGCTCATTTGAGCCTGTACGCAGTTACGACGCGTTCGGCCAGGTTAATTTGAAGAGGGAGTGGTTTTGCTTCGTCAACACATAGGTGACATCGCCACCGTGCGCAGACATGATGGCTTTGACCACCGACAGCCCTAAACCACACCCTTCAGGATTCAATTGTCTGGCCCCTTTATCCCGCTGAAAGGGCTGGAAGAGAAAATCATGAAATTCGCGGGGAATGCCCGGCCCTTCGTCCTGAATCAGAATGTAATTTTCTCTGCCAAACACGCCATTTTTTACGATGAGTTTACGTGATGTCGAATAATGCAGCGCATTGTCGAACAGCACGGTTAAGCACTGATTAATACGTAGCGGATCGCAGAGACACCGCTGGGCTTTAAGTTCGGTACGAAGAGTAAATTGCTTACGCTCAAACTCGGGTCTGAAGGTTTCCAGCGCCGTTTCGAGGGTTTCCTTCAGATCGATTTCACTCTTGTATAACGTATAACCGGCACCGCCGTCTGAGCTGACAACCCGGAGATCTTCTATTAGCCGCGCCAACCCTTCGGTTTGTTTAAGCAGGTTATTAAACAGAACGGGTTCCGGCGTAAAAACACCGTCGACGAGCCCCTGAAGCCGCCCGCGTAAAATCGTGACGGGTGTTCTCAGTTCATGCGCAATCGCCGCATTCCAGGATTTACGTTGACTGTCCAGCGTCTGTAATTTTTCAGCCATTTCGTTGAAGTCGTTGACGAGATGATTTATCTCGCCAAGCCGGGAGCTGGCGCACCAGGCCCTGGCATCCAGCTCGCCCTGCGAGATGCGTTTCAGGCTTGTGGCTACCGCGTTTAATGGCGTGAGGATGCGCGATGACAGCTTTACGGTTAAAAAGAGGGAAATCATCACACTGATTGCAGAGACCGTCACGATCCACACCCAGTCCCACATCGTCATATTTTCATCGTTACCGGCCGCTACGCCGCCCGGAAGGTAATCGAGTACGAAGCTGTAAAACAGCCAGGACCCCAGAATAGCGATGGCGATAATCATCAATGCCAGCGTTAACATGTAGGTCAGAATCTGGCGGCTCAGAACAGACTCTCTGCTCATTTCTTTTCTCCCAGCCGGTAGCCCATTCCTCTAATGCTTTCTGGCACGCCATGAAGACCTGCAAGCTCCAGTTTTTTACGCAGCTTGCTCATGTGGCTGTCGACCGTTCTGTCTAAGGTATCGCCTTCCGGCAGGCAGGCGTTAAGTAATTCCTCACGGGAGCAGACCTTTCTTGGGTTCCTGACCAGGTAAGTCAGCAATTTAAATTCTGTGGTGGTCAATACCGGGCAAACCACCTCTTCCCCCACCGTAACTTCTATATAGAAATCATCCGGGTAGACCGTGATGAAGGGCGTCCTGAGCGGCATTGCAGCCACCTGTTGAACGTGAGCCTTCGTCCTGCGCAGTACGGCTTCGACTCGCGCGACAACTTCAGAGGGATTGAAAGGCTTGATCACGTAGTCGTCAGCGCCCAGGCGCAATCCCATCAGTTTATCAACATCCTGATCGAGGGCGGTGACCATAATAACAGGCACCGTACTCTCCCGGCGCAGCGTGGTAAGAACGCTCCAGCCATCAAATACCGGCAACTGGATATCCAGCAAAATGAGATCCGGTTTATGCAGACGCGTCAGGTTTATCGCCTGCTCACCATCAGTTGCCCTTAACGTTTTCATCCCAGCCCGCTGCAGGTAGCTCATCAGTATATCGGCGATTTCATCTTCATCTTCGGCGACAAGGATTAGATTATTTTTGTACATTTTATCTCCACAGGAACTGAAAGCGTCTCTATTATGTTGAGAAAATACGCTATACGTCATTTTATAAAAGTCTAAGACCCACGCACGACAAAAAAGTGCCGTTGCGCGACGATTTTTTATAAACATTTCTGCCACAACCGAACTCCCTTAGGTTATTGTCTCCACACTTCCTCCACATTTCGGAAATAAATACTCCATATACAGACGTAATCTTTTTTATTCAGAAAAAAAACGACCAAAGAGAATAAACCGTTGAACTTCTCACACGCACCCCGGTCTATCAATTGCTTTCATTAATACCCGAAGACACTCACCATGAATATTAATAGATATGTCTCACCTGCTAACGTTGGCACGTCATGTTTGTTTCTTATTGTATCGTGGGGATTATTGCATCTTTGGATGATCCTGATACATGAAGTCGATGAAAAAGTGGCGGCAACCATTATCTCCTCACCTGTTATTTATGGTTGTATCGCAGCGACATCGTTTTTTCTTGCGATTCAACATAAAGGAGGCGGATTGACGGAACTCCTTGTCATGGCCCTGTGCCTGGCATTGATTTTTATCTACCTGATCATCATTTTTAGTATTTTGTTAAATATCGCACCTGATATCGCCGATCTGGTGTTTTACTGCGAATGTTTTCTCATTATATTCTTTGTTGGCTCACCCATTTATCTCATGTTAAGGATGATTTAATTTACTGTCTCCATATAACCTCCACAAATCGCACATCAGTACTAAACATGCGCTGTATAAAGTAACGGTTAATGGATAAATTCCTGACGGAATTCCCCTGCTCTCTGGCATTAATAACTCGAAAAATATGATCCTTAAAAATACTCATCGTCCTCCGGTCGTTTCCGGGGTTGTTGGCTCGCTCAAGGCACTTGCCGTGCGGCACCGCAAGAAGCTGTTTATTACCTTCTTTCTGGTTATTGCCGAAAATGTGACCTTTTTACTCTATCCCGTACTTGCGGGGATCGCGATAAATGCCATTCTCGCCGGGGATACCGTGAGCGCTGCACTGTATGGGCTAATGGTCCTGTTTATCTGGTGCATTGGTGCCGCCAGGCGCAGCGTGGACACGCGCACTTTCGCACGGATTTACGCCGGGCTTGCGGTCTCTGTGGTGCTGGCTCAGCGAAAATACCAGCTTAATCATTCGACAATCGCGGCAAGAGTTACCTTGTCGCGTGAGTTCGTGGATTTCTTTGAAATGCATCTGCCCATGCTCATTACCTCAATGAGTTCGCTTTTTGGTGCAGCCATTATGCTGCTGATCATTGAATTCTGGGCTGGCATCGTCTGCGCCATCATCGTCTTAATCCTGATGGGATTTGTTTCCGGTTTCACCCATAAGAATGAATTGCTGTTCCGACGCCTCAATAACCGCCTCGAGAAAGAGGTGGATTATGTACATAAAGCGGGCTCTGCGACCCTTAAACGTCATTATTCTACGCTTGCACACTTGCGAATTGCGCTCTCTGACCGCGAAGCGTGGGGATATTTACTGATTGGTTCGCTGATTGCCCTGCTTTTTACGCTGACCATTATCCTGATGACCCACTCGACGGGTATTACGGCGGGTCATATCTACTCCGTGATGACCTATATGTGGATGTTTGCGACAAGCCTGGATGACGCCCCGCAACTCCTTGAGAAATTTTCACAGCTCAGAGACATCGGTAAACGGATATCGACCGATGACGAGGCACTGCACCCGTAATGCGTTTCACTGTTAGTTGACTGGAAGTAATCCTCATGCCGCAATTTTTTATTGATCGTCCTGTTTTCGCCTGGGTCGTCGCACTTTTTATTGTTTTGACGGGCGTGTTGTCTATCCCCCGGCTGCCGGTTGCGCAATATCCGGCCGTTGCACCGCCGGGTATTATCATTACTGTCTCGTATCCCGGTGCCAGCCCTGATGTGATGAATACATCGGTCGTCTCTCTTATCGAACGTGAAATATCCGGCGTGGATAATTTGCTCTATTTTGAATCCTCGAGTGACACCACCGGTTCAGCCTCAATTACGGTGACGTTTAAGCCAGGCACAGATATTAAACTGGCGCAGATGGATCTCCAGAATCAGATAAAAATTGTCGAACCGCGTCTACCTCAGTCGGTCCGGCAAAACGGCATTAACGTCGAGGCGGCGAACGCCGGTTTTCTGATGATGGTGGGGTTAAAATCCACCTCCGGGAAATTTCAGGAAGCGGATTTGAGCGATTATTTTGCCAGAAATATTAGCGATGAGCTTCGCCGCGTGCCGGGGGTTGGCAAAGTCCAGCTTTTTGGTGGTGAGAAAGCGCTACGTATCTGGCTCGATCCGATGAAGCTTCACAGCTATGGGCTGTCGGTGAGCGATGTACTTACGGCAGTCAGCCAGCAGAACACCATTGTTTCCCCCGGCAGAACGGGCGATGAACCGGCAACAGAAGGCCAGGGAGTGACTTATCCGATTACGGTCAAAGGACAACTTTCTTCGGTCGAGGCATTTCGCCATATTACCCTTAAATCCGATACCACAGGGGCCCGCCTGCAGTTGTCGGACGTTGCCCGCATTGAATCCGGCCTGCAAAGCTATGCGTACGGTATTCGCGAAAACGGCGTCCCGGCGACGGCAGCCGCAATCCAGCTGTCGCCGGGAGCGAATGCCATCAGTACCGCCTCAGGCGTGCGGGCGCGCATTGATGAGCTCTCTCACGTGCTTCCGGAGGGAATGACCTTCACCGTCCCTTTTGATACGGCACCCTTCGTAAAGCTTTCAATTATGAAGGTGGTACAGACGTTTGTTGAAGCGATGGTGCTGGTGTTCCTGGTCATGCTGCTTTTTCTGCACAAGATACGCTGCACGCTTATTCCGGCGATTGTCGCCCCCGTGGCGCTCCTGGGCACCTTTACGATCATGCTGCTCAGCGGTTATTCCATCAATATCCTGACCATGTTCGGCATGGTGCTGGCAATCGGTATTATCGTTGATGATGCCATCGTCGTGGTTGAAAACGTCGAAAGACTGATGGAAGAAAAAGCGCTTTCACCGCGCGAAGCCACGCGGCAGGCCATGCAAGAAATCACCCCTGCCATCGCGGGTATCACGCTTGTGCTCACGGCGGTGTTTATCCCGATGGGCTTTGCTGAGGGATCGGTGGGGATCATCTATCGACAATTCTGTATTTCAATGGCCATTTCCATTTTGTTATCGGCCTTTCTGGCGCTGACGCTGACACCCGCGCTTTGTGCCACGTTACTCAAGCCCCATGAGGTGAACAAGAGAGGGGCCGGGAAATTTGCGACCTGGTTTAACGCGCATTTTCACGCCCTCACGGCGGTATATGCCTCCAGCCTGGGCGCCGTATTAAAACGAACGGGCCGCATGCTGCTGCTGTATGTTGCCCTTTGCGCTGCCCTGTTTGCTGGCCTGTCGTCTTTGCCCTCCTCGTTTCTGCCGGATGAAGATCAGGGCTACTTTATGTCATCCCTGCAACTGCCGTCTGATGCGACCATGCAGCGTACCCTTAAAGTGGTTGAAAAATTTGAAGAGGAAATTGCATCGCGACCGGCGATTGAGAGCAACATTATGATCCTGGGCTTTGGCTTTTCAGGTTCTGGCCCCAACTCGGCCATGGCCTTTACCACGCTTAAGGACTGGAAAAACCGACAAGGGATCACCGCCCAGGATGAAGCAAACGCTATCCAGTCGCGCATGGAGAGCGTTTCTGATGCCGTGACGATGAGCCTCCTTCCTCCGGCGATTTCGGATATGGGGACCTCATCCGGATTTACTTACTATCTGCAGGACCGAGCAGGACTGGGATATCAGGCTCTAAAAAAGGCTGCGGATGACCTTGTTCAGCAGGCAAATCAACGGCCTGAACTGAATGATGTCTACATAGATGGCCTGCCGGATGGCACCAGCCTGGCGATTCAGATCGACCGGGAAAAAGCCGAGTCCATGGGCGTCTCGTTTGACGAAATTAATCAAACCCTGTCTGTGACCACGGGCTCCAGTTACGTTAATGACTATACCAATAACGGCCGCGTTCAACAGGTGATTGTTCAGGCCGATGCGCCCTACCGCATGCAGCCCGAACAATTGTTAGCCTTATCGGTAAAAAATCGGACGGGACAAATGGTGCCGGTCTCTACGTTTGCCACCCTTTCATGGAACGTTGCGCCCCAGCAGTTGAACCGCTATCAGGGTTATCCTGCGATACGTATTACGGGGAGTGCCGCCTCGGGTGAATCCAGCGGTGCGGCAATGAAAATCATGGAAGCGCTGGCAAGAGAGATGCCTGCGGGTATCGCAGGGGAATGGGCCGGGAGTTCATTGCAGGAGAAAGCGTCTGAGTCACAGCTTCCCGGCCTTATTGTGCTGTCGATCCTCGTTGTGTTTATGGTTCTTGCCGCGCTCTATGAGAGCTGGTCTATACCCTTCGCGGTTATGCTGGTCGTGCCATTGGGTCTTATTGGCGCGGTAGCGGCCGTACACATTGCCGGCATGACAAATGATGTTTTCTTCAAGGTGGGGATGATCACCCTGATCGGGCTGTCTGCAAAAAACGCCATTCTGATTGTCGAGTTTGCCAGGCAGCTGCAGCGGGAGGGGGAAACAATCGTGGCAGCAACGCTACAGGCTGCCCGGCAACGCTTGCGCCCTGTTCTGATGACCTCACTGGCCTTTACGCTAGGGGTTGTCCCGTTAATGTTGGCCCGTGGCGCAAGTGACAGCACGCAGCATGCCATTGGTACCGGGGTTTTCGGCGGTATGATTAGCGGTACATTTCTCGCCATTTTCTTCGTCCCGGTTTTCTTTATTGTCGTCGCGCGTTTCATCGAGCACGCCAGGAAAAGGTGAAACGCTTTACGGGATCACGCTTCGACGCTGGTTGGATGAGGTGAACCTGACGCCGGGTGATATACTGGACGAATGCCGAAATTTTCACAGCCGCGTTTCCCATATCAGCCCCTTACGCGCGTTCATTCCCGGGAGATTCGCGAGAAATAGCGTGACACAAGGGGCAGTGAGTGGGCTATAATTTCGAGCTGATTTCGAATAATTTTGAAATACTGCCTGTAACGCTATGAATTACAAGGCAAAATAAGCAATGAATATAAGGATTAAAGCTATGGGTTTTCTTTCCGGTAAGCGCATTCTGGTAACCGGCGTTGCCAGCAAACTGTCCATCGCATACGGCATCGCACAGGCAATGCATCGCGAAGGCGCTGAGCTGGCGTTCACCTACCAGAACGACAAGCTGAAAGGCCGTGTTGAAGAATTTGCCGCGCAGCTGGGTTCCAGCATTGTTCTGGAATGTGACGTTGCACAAGATGAAAGCATCGATGGCATGTTTGCTGAACTGGCAAAATCGTGGGACAAATTCGACGGTTTCGTTCACTCCATCGGCTTCGCACCTGGCGACCAGCTGGACGGTGACTACGTGAACGCGGTAACCCGCGATGGCTTTAAAATCGCTCACGACATCAGCTCTTACAGCTTTGTTGCGATGGCGAAATCTTGCCGTGCCATGCTGAACCCGGGCTCCGCCCTGCTGACCCTGTCCTACCTGGGCGCAGAGCGCGCAATCCCTAACTACAACGTGATGGGTCTGGCTAAAGCGTCTCTGGAAGCAAACGTCCGCTACATGGCGAACGCAATGGGCCCTGAAGGTGTGCGCGTTAACGCCATCTCTGCAGGTCCAATCCGCACCCTGGCGGCTTCCGGTATCAAAGATTTCCGTAAAATGCTGGCACACTGCGAAGCGGTTACCCCGATTCGTCGTACCGTTACCATTGAAGATGTGGGTAACTCTGCAGCATTCCTGTGCTCTGACCTTTCCGCGGGTATCTCCGGCGAAGTGGTTCACGTTGACGGCGGCTTCAACATCGCTGCAATGAACGAGCTGGAAATAAAATAAGTTTGTGACTCTCTTCCCGCCCGGGAAGAGAGTTTTTCCCGGCCCGCCCTCTCTCGTTATTCCGTTCTGCTATTTGTTATCACCTAACAATATTTTTCCCCTCATCCGCCTTACGCCAGGATATTGATCGCCATTTTGAGATCAAGGAACGCCCATGGAACAACGCCGTTTTTCCGGCAAAGGCCACTGGTACCACGAAACCCAGTCAAACCACGCGCAGACGGATGTCCTGCCTCTGGTGCCCGAAGCCGCTAACGTCGACGATCGTTTTTTGCTCGATTTAGCCTTACCGGATGAGATTGTTACTGCCTGTGCTGGCTGGCTTACTCCTGCCCGGGCGTTATGTCACCGGCTGTTTCCACTCGATATCGCCGTCAACCGTCTGCATACGCTGAGTGCCTACGACAGGCTAAGCACCGCGCTGACGGTGGCGCAGGCCTGCGGGGTTCAAAGGCTCTGTAACCACTACGCCGCCCTTCTCGCCCCCCTTCCCGGCCCGGACTCCTCTCGCGAAAGTAACCGCCGTCTGGCCCAGATCACGCAGTATGCCCGCCAGCTTGCCAGTTCACCGGATGTCATTGATGATAAAGCGCAGCACCAGCTTGATGAGGTGGGTCTGACAACGTATGACATCGTGCTCATCAGCCAGATTATTGGCTTCATCGGTTTTCAGGCCCGCGTGGTAGCAGTATTTCAGGCGCTGCTGGGCCACCCCGTACGCTGGTTGCCGGGACACCATATTCAACCGCACACGCTGCCCGCCAGGCCCGGCGCCTGGATCGCTCTACTGCCTGTCGTGGAACTGCGCTGTGCCAGTGCGCATCAACTTGAGTCGCTTTCACGCTGGCAAGCCGATCCCGCCCTTCAGGCGCTGACGCCTGTGCTCTGCCACGAACCCACGTTGCTCGATCTGACGGGAGAAATCCTGAACCATTGCCGCGTAGAAGACCGGGCCGCGTCGCCAGCGCTCTTAGCGGCCGTGGAGTTGTTGACACGTTCACCGGACCGTTTCAGTGCAGCACAGTTTAACCCGCTTACGGAGGAAGGTCTTCCCGCTGGCCGGGCGATTGCAGTGCTTACGCGAAGCGCGTTAGACGGCTGGCTGGAGCGCCTGAAAGTGGCGCTTGGCAAAGCGGAATAACCATACTATTTACCCAAAGAGCGCTTGCTGTGGCAGTGAGAATCGCGTAAAACTGTCAGCCGCTCAATGGCTACGAAAATAGAACATTATGTTTCAGGACAACCCGCTGCTAGCGCAGCTTAAACAGCAACTGCATTCCCAGACGCCGCGTGCAGAAGGGGTCGTAAAAGCCACGGAAAAAGGCTTTGGTTTCCTTGAAGTCGACGCGCAGAAAAGCTACTTCATTCCGCCACCGCAGATGAAGAAAGTGATGCACGGCGACCGCGTCATGGCGGTTATTCATACCGAAAAAGAGCGTGAATCTGCCGAGCCGGAAGAACTGATCGAGCCGTTCCTGACCCGTTTTGTGGGCAAGGTGCAGAGAAAAGACGATCGTCTCTCCATCGTGCCGGATCATCCTCTGCTGAAAGACGCCATCCCCTGCCGTGCCGCTCGCGGCGTTGAGCATGATTTTAAAGAAGGTGACTGGGCCGTTGCGGAAATGCGCCGTCATCCACTGAAAGGCGATCGCGGTTTCTATGCGGAACTGACCCAGTTCATCACGTTCGGTGATGACCATTTTGTACCGTGGTGGGTTACGCTTGCGCGCCATAACCTTGAGAAAGAAGCCCCGAACGGCGTCGCCACCGAGATGCAGGACGAAGGTATTGAGCGTCGCGATCTGACTGCCCTGGAGTTTGTTACTATCGACAGCGCCAGTACGCAAGATATGGATGACGCCTTGTATGCTGAAGAAATTGCTGACGGCAAACTGCTGTTAACCGTTGCCATTGCCGATCCTACCGCCTGGATTGCTGAAGGCAGCAAGCTGGACGATATCGCGAAAATCCGTGCGTTCACCAACTATCTGCCGGGCTTTAACATCCCGATGCTGCCTCGTGAACTCTCCGACGATCTCTGTTCGCTGCGGCCGAACGAAGTGCGTCCGGTGCTCGCCTGCCGCATGACCATTGCTGCGGACGGCACAATTGAAGACGATATCGAATTCTTCGCGGCCACCATTGAATCTAAAGCCAAGCTGGCTTACGACGACGTCTCTGACTGGCTGGAGAACACGGGCAGCTGGGAACCGGCCTCTGAGGCCGTTGCCGCACAGATTCGTCTGCTGCACCGCATCTGTCTGAGCCGCAGCGAGTGGCGTCAAACCCATGCGCTGGTGTTCAAGGATCGTCCGGACTATCGCTTCGTTCTGGGCGAAAAAGGTGAAGTGCTGGATATCGTGGCCGAACCACGACGCATTGCGAACCGCATCGTCGAAGAAGCGATGATTTCCGCCAATATTTGTGCCGCACGTGTGCTGCGCGACAAGCTTGGCTTCGGCATTTATAACGTTCATACCGGGTTTGATCCGGCGAACACCGAAGCGCTGGCCGCCTTACTGAAGAACCATGATGTGCATGTTGACCCGGAAGAAGTGCTAACCTTGCAGGGCTTCTGCAAGCTGCGCCGCGAGCTGGACGCACAGCCTTCTGGTTTCCTCGACAGCCGTATTCGTCGCTTCCAGTCCTTTGCCGAGATCAGCACTGAGCCTGGCCCACACTTCGGCCTCGGTCTTGAAGCCTACGCCACCTGGACATCTCCAATTCGTAAGTATGGCGATATGGTTAACCATCGCCTGCTGAAAGCGATCATTAAGGGCGAATCAATTGCGCGTCCTCAGGATGACACGACCCTGCAGATGGCAGATCGTCGGCGCCTGAACCGCATGGCGGAACGTGACGTAGGTGACTGGCTGTACGCCCGCTTCCTGCAGGACAAAGCCGGCACAGACACTCGCTTCGCTGCAGAAATCATTGATATCAGCCGTGGGGGGATGCGCGTACGTCTGGTGGATAATGGGGCGGTGGCCTTTATCCCTGCGCCGTTCCTGCATACCGTTCGCGATGAACTGGTCTGTAGCCAGGAAAACGGGACTGTGCAAATCAAAGGTGAAACGGTTTACAAGGTCACCGACGTGATTGACGTAACTATCGCCGAAGTCCGCATGGAAACCCGCAGCATCATCGCGCGCCCTGCCGCCTGATAAGCTGTTCAATTGTCGGCCCTTTCCTTGCCGGACGGGCCGACAATTTTTTCTTTTACGCCACGCTGCAAATTCTTCATTTTTTCTTACTATTTTCAGACTTCCCTCGCCCAAATTCGCCAGAATTATCTACAGTAAAAGAGTGCCGTTATATTCGGTTACGTGAATTTTTATTTGCTAAGTATCCTTTTTTACCTGACTCGTTTTATTATAAGAAACCCGGGAAAAAACAATAAGTTCACATCGGTCTGGCCGTGGTCTCACCTCGAAAAAGCCGATTGCAACGGAATAAATTGTGCGCTAACAGGCAGCTGCAGGAGAAAACATGATGGACGATCGGGAGCAGAATTTGCTGTTTCGTTACATGGGAACTCACAGCCCCTGGTGGCGACTGACAGCAGACAGCAATGCTCTGCACCTTTCCACCAGTGAAAATGCCGATGTCACTCAGGTGGTGGCGCTGGACGATGAACAGGCCGAACTTATTCGCCAGTTAACCGTCATTACGTCCAGTATCTCTATGACGCTCTCGTTGTACGGTGAAGATGTTCCTGTTCACCTTGTCGGACGCAAAATAACCCGTAATGAGTGGGCCGGAACTGCCTCTGCGTGGAACGATACGCCTTCCGTAGCCCGGGACCTGGCTCAGGGGCTGTCCTTTGCGGAACAAGTGGTTTCGGAAGCCAACTCCGTTATCGTAATCCTCGATCAGAACGGCAATATTCAGCGGTTTAACCGCCTGAGCGAGGAGTACACCGGCCTGAAAGAACAAGAAGTTATCGGCCAGAACGTGTTTAAGCTGTTTATGAGCCGCAGTGAAGCGGCAGCCTCTAAGCGCAACATCACCGGCTTCTTTCGCAACGGCAGCTCTTACGAAGTCGAGCGCTGGATCAAAACGCGAAAAGGACAACGATTGTTTCTGTTCAGAAACAAATTTGTCCACAGCGGTAGCGGTAAAAATGAAATTTTTCTTATCTGTTCCGGCACAGATATTACGGAGGAGCGCCGCGCCCAGGAGCGCCTGCGGGTGCTGGCCAATACCGACACCATCACCGGGTTGCCGAACCGCAACGCGATCCACGAACTGATTTCAGACGCCATCGACAGCCGCGGTGAGACGCAGGTTGGCGTGGTGTATCTCGATCTCGATAACTTCAAAAAGGTGAACGACGCCTACGGGCACATGTTTGGCGATCAGTTATTACAGGCGGTCGCGCTGGCCATTCTGAGCTGTCTGGAAGAAGGCCAGGTGCTGGCGCGACTCGGCGGCGATGAATTTATTGTCATGGCCACCAATACCTCTCAGGGTTCTCTGGAAGCGATGGCATCACGCATTCTGACCCGTCTGCGCCAGCCGTTCAGAATTGGTTTGATTGAAATTTATACCGGTTGCTCGTTAGGTATCGCCCTCGCCCCGCAGCACGGTAACGATCGGGAAAGCGTCATCCGCAATGCCGATACCGCAATGTACACCGCAAAAGAGAACGGCCGGGGTAAGTTCTGCGTCTTCTCGCCGGAAATGAACCAGCGCGTGTTTGAGTATCTCTGGCTGGATACCAACCTGCGCAAAGCGCTGGATAACGATCAGCTGCTGATCCACTACCAGCCCAAAGTCACCTGGCGCGGTGAAGTCAGAAGCCTTGAAGCGCTGGTGCGCTGGCAATCACCAGAACGCGGGTTAATTCCTCCGCTGGAGTTTATCTCGTATGCTGAGGAGTCAGGGCTGATTGTGCCGCTTGGCCGCTGGGTCATGCTTGATGTGGTTCGCCAGGTGGCGAAATGGCGCGACAAAGGCATTAACCTGCGCGTGGCGGTGAACGTCTCTGCCCGTCAGCTGGCAGATCAAACCATTTTCAGCGACTTGAAACAGGCCCTGAAGGATCTGGATTTTGAATACTGCCCTATCGACGTTGAGTTAACGGAAAGCTGCCTCATTGAAAACGAAGAGCTGGCGCTGTCGGTGATCCAGCAGTTCAGCCAGCTTGGTGCGCAAATCCATCTGGACGATTTTGGTACCGGCTACTCGTCTTTGTCGCAGCTGGCACGCTTCCCCATCGATGCGATAAAACTCGATCAGTCATTTGTCCGGGACATTCATAAACAGTCTATTTCCCAGTCGCTGGTGCGGGCCATCGTCGCGGTGGCACAGGCACTGAATTTGCAGGTCATTGCCGAAGGTGTGGAGAACGCAAAAGAAGACGCCTTTCTGACTAAGAACGGCGTCAACGAACGGCAGGGTTTTCTCTTTGCTAAGCCCATGCCCGCTGCCGCATTCGAGCGATGGCTAAAGCGATATCAGGCGCGTAAACAGCACTAACTGGCTTTGCGCAAACCCGCCGCCTGGTGGCGGTTTTGCAGCATGACCAGACGCTCCATATAAGCGATATCTTTTGGTTCAAGGCAGAACGCGGCGTCAACCCAATCTTCCGTGATATCCATCAGCTCACTGCGAGGCAGCTGCAACACGCGGGTACGGGCGCGTAACATCGCCTTTACGCCGTTCATCTTCGGCCGCAGCGTGTCAATGAACGTTCTGACGGAGACATAACTTTGCCCGGGTTCGAACAGGACATCCACTAACCCATGCTGTTCATACCATTCTGCCGTATGAGACTCCCCTTTGTAGATGAGCTCCTCCGCCAGCTTCATGCCTGAGCGGCGAGCAACCAGCGAGTACCCCCCCATGCCGGGGAAAAGGTTGAAGGCGATCTCAGGGAAGCCTAAGCGGGCATCGCGCTGGGACAGCACAAAGTGGTGCGCCAGCGCGGCTTCGAATCCGCCCCCTAACGCACTGCCTTCGACCATCGCCAGGGTAATAGCCCCCGTATCAAACCCCCGTGACGCCGCATGAACGCAGTCCACGCAGGCACGGGCATAGGCTCTTAACGCTTCGCGGCGTCCGTTTTGGATACATTCGACAAAGAACTGTAAATCACCTCCCGCATTGTACATCTCGGGCACCAGCGAACCGGTAACCCAAAAATCGACCGCAAACCCGGACTGGCGAACAAGCCAGGAGAGGTTCATGATCTCTTCGATTAACGCATGGTTGAAGCAAGGTCGTGGCTGCGCCCGCAACATCATCCAGACTGTGCGGCGCTCCTCCTCATAATACCCGGACAACTGAGTGAAACGTTCAGTATCGGTAAACAGTGTGCAGGTAGCCTGATTGATAACTGTCATAGTCTAATTCCTCATATAAAAAAGCGCCTTGCGCGCAGTTTTAGACTAATCCACTCATTCATCACGCTGCATGCGGGGGAATAAATTTATTACTTTCATTTATGTAATTTAGTTATTGCATTTTTTCCCTTCTCTTTTGAATCCATTTTCTGCATCATTGAAAATATTAACTTTTCGTACCCGGGATGAGATTATGTCTAACATTGATGCGCAGGCCGTAGCCCAACGAATTGATACCGTGCTGGATATACTGGTGGCGGGCGATTATCACTCTGCGATCCGTAACCTTGAGATCCTGAAGTCTGAACTTCTGGCTCAGAATGGCGCCGAAACCGCGTCAGAAAACAGACAGCCAAAAGCCCCGTGGGAAGTTTAACCACGCCCTATCCGCCCTCGTTTCGCTTTATTAAATGGATGCTATGAATTCCCGACAACAAATCATTTTGCAGATGGTCATCGATCAGGGGCGCGTGAGCGTCGTCGATCTCGCTAAAACGACAGGCGTTTCCGAAGTC
This sequence comes from Enterobacter sp. T1-1, assembly GCF_000710795.1. Classification (NCBI taxonomy): domain Bacteria; kingdom Pseudomonadati; phylum Pseudomonadota; class Gammaproteobacteria; order Enterobacterales; family Enterobacteriaceae; genus Enterobacter; species Enterobacter sp. T1-1. The sequence continues at coordinate 18,378 of NZ_JALW01000063.1, forward strand.
ACCATCCGTCAGGATCTGAATCTACTCGAAAAACAGAGCTACCTGCGTCGTGCGCATGGGTATGCGGTCCCGCTGGACAGCGAGGACGTAGAAACCCGCATGATGAATAACTATGCCCTCAAACGTGAGCTGGCTGAGTTTGCCGCGTCCTTAGTGAACAATGGCGAAACGGTCTTTATTGAGAACGGCAGTAGCAACGCCCTGCTGGCCCGCACCCTGGCCGAGCAAAAAGACATCACCATCATTACCGTCAGTAGCTATATCGCTCACTTGTTGAAGGAGACACGCTGCGAGGTCATCCTGCTGGGCGGTATCTATCAGAAAAAAAGTGAGAGCATGGTCGGCCCGCTGACGCGTCAGTACGTGCAGCAGGTGCATTTCAGCAAGGCCTTCATCGGTATTGACGGCTGGCAGCCAGAAACCGGCTTTACCGGCCGGGATATGATGCGTTCAGACGTTGTGAACGCGGTACTGGAAAAAGAGTGTGAGGCAATCGTGCTGACCGATAGCTCAAAATTTGGCGCGGTCCATCCCTATATGATGGGGCCAATATCCCGGTTCAGCCGCGTAATTACCGATGACAGTCTGAGCGAAGCGCATCGGAATAAACTCCAGGAAGACGGACTTATCGTCGACATTATTAAAAAACCCGCCTGATACCGCGAGCGCCTGAATTTCAGGCGCCTCTTAACCTCTCTCTGAGAGGAATCCTAACCCCCCTTTAAGAGTTTTTACCTGTTTAACTGACCCTGAAGACGTAAAATTAATGTTAGCGATATAACAGGAAGTGACTATCACCTGCGTGATGACGTAACACCTGCGCGACCAGCTTTCACGGAGAACAGAATTTAAGTATTCGTTTAGTCTATACTTAAAGCGTGCATCTTTCCGTGAATCGATAATTCAGGAGAAAGTATTATGACCTTAACCAGCAAAAAATTAGCCGCCGCTGTTCTGGCAATCACTGTAGCAATGTCCCTGAGCGCATGCTCTAACTGGTCTAAACGTGACCGTAACACCGCCATTGGTGCCGGTGCTGGTGCACTGGGTGGTGCAGTATTAACAGACGGTAGTACGCTGGGTACATTAGGTGGTGCTGCTGTTGGTGGTATTATCGGTCACCAGGTCGGCAAATAATTATTATACGCCCTGATGGGCATCGCGATATTTATCGCATTTCAGGTCTGACTTACGCACGTATAAAACAAGAGCCACGGTAAATACCGTGGCTCATTTATTTTAGCCGCCCGCCAGTTTTACTTTCATCCCTTTGGCTTCGAGATGCGATTTAATGACATCGCGTTTATCACCCTGGATTTCGATTATCCCGTCTTTGACGGCACCGCCGCAGCCACATTTCTTTTTCAGTTCAGCCGCCAGTTTCGCCAGTTCTGCATCATCCAGATCGATACCCGTGATAAGGCAAACACCCTTACCTTTACGCCCGCTGGTCTGGCGCTGGATACGGACAATACCGTCGCCTTTCGGGCGCTCTGCTTTCGCTTTCGGTTCATCAATGCGCCCGGTTTCGGTTGAATAGACCAAACGGCTGTTTGAATCGGTCATTACGCCCCCTTTTTCAGTGATGCGTTGATAGCCTTAAGCGTCTCTGCCGGATTAGCAGATTGTGTCACCGGACGGCCGATGACCATGTAATCCACGCCTGCCGCCAGCGCCTGCTCAGGGGTCATAATACGGCGCTGATCGCCAGCCTCGCTACCCGCTGGGCGGATACCCGGCGTGACCAGTTTGAAATTCTGGCCCAGCTCCGTTTTGAAACGCACCGCTTCCTGCGCGGAACAGACTACACCGTCCAGGCCGCAATTCTGCGTCAGCCGCGCAAGACGCTCTGCATGTTCAGCCGGTGACAACGTCACACCGAGGTCACGCAGGTCATTTTCGTCCATGCTGGTCAGCACCGTTACCGCAATCAACAAGGGGGCGTCGCTGCCAAACGGCAGAATCGCTTCACGCGCGGCTGTCATCATTCTCGCCCCACCCGATGCATGCACGTTAACCATCCATACACCCAACTCGGCAGCCGCGGCAACGGCATGCGCCGTGGTGTTTGGAATATCATGGAATTTGAGGTCGAGGAAAACGTCAAAACCGCGCTGTTGCAGATCGCGTACGATTTGCGGTCCAAATAACGTAAACATCTCTTTGCCCACTTTAAGGCGACAGTCGCGAGGGTCAATACCGTCGACAAAAGCCAGAGCAGCGTCACGTTTATTATAATCAAGAGCAACAACAACAGGAGAATCAGTAACTACGCGGGATGTGGAGGAAGTAACAGACGTCATGACCAGCCCTTTTCGTCTATGGGCGCGCAGCGGCGCGGAACAGATAAACGGCGTGCATTCTACCTGCCAGCGCCACAAATTGACAGGATCGTTTTATTCCCTGCCAGGCTGGCAAACCGCACGATGCTGAACGGGATTATAAAAGTGATAAGTATGTTGTAACTAAAGTGAGGTGTTTTAAAAAATTACTGTCCATCGAGACCGCGAATGGGCTTGATGGTTGACCAGGCCCGGCACGAAGGACAGTGCCAGTACAGCGTATACGCGGTAAAACCACACTTCTGACAGCGGTAGCGCGGCTTGCTACGCACCTGTTCGCCCACCATGTCACGCAGCACCATCAGGCTTTCTTTAGCACGCCCTTCTTCTGCGTCGTTCAGGTGGTAATCCATCAGCTTATGGAAAACCCGCATGGTAGGATGACGCTGCAGCTGACGCGTAATATAAACCTGCGCCGTGTCGCTGCCCTCATGCTGCTCCACTACGTCGGAAAGCATCAGCTCCGCAGTGGCTCCGGTGTTCTCTTCCACGCAGCGGCGCAGGAACGCTACCCACTCATCCTGTTTACCCAGCTGTTGATAACAGGTCTGCAGCATTTCAAGGGTTTCACTGACCAGCTCTTTGTCCTGATCAATGACGCGCAGCAGGCTTTCAACGGCTTTGGCATAGTCGCCACTCGCCATAAACACGCGCCCCATCATGATGGAAATACGCGCACTATTGCGGTCTGCGGCGGCCCCTTTTTTCAGCAACGCCATGGCTTTGTCCATGTCGTCGTTCCCCATCTGCTGCAGGGCCAGTTCGCAGTAAAAATGGGCTATCTCGACGCGCTGTTTGTCTTTACCCAACTTAACCAGACGTTCAGCGGTATCAATGGCTTTCTGCCAGTCGCTGGTGGCCTGGTAAATCTGCAGCAGCTGCTGCAGCGCACCTATGCGGAAATCTGTTTCATCCACCAGTTGCGAGAACATGTCTTCCGCACGGTCATACAACCCCGCCGCCATGTAATCGCGGCCCAGCTGTTGTACTGCCAGCAGGCGCTGATCGTAAGTTAACGAGGCGCTTTCCATGAGGGTCTGGTGAATACGAATGGCACGGTCAACCTCGCCGCGCGAGCGGAACAGGTTGCCTAGGGTCAGGTGTGCTTCAACGGTTCCTGTGTCCTCTTTTAACATGTCGAGGAACAGGTCGACCGCTTTATCCTGTTGATTGCTCAGGAGGAAGTTCACCCCTGCAACGTAGTCGCGGGAGAGTCGGTTCGCCTCATCCTGTTTTGTTTGTTGCGCACTTCTGCGGCCCATATACCAGCCATAGGCAGCGGCTACAGGCAAAAGCAGAAACAACAACTCCAGCATATTCGATTATTCCTTGACGACCGGCACACCAGAGCTTTCCGGGATGTCGGACGCAGGCGCAATTTGATGTTCGAGGCGTTTAATTTTACGTTCAGCGCGCGCAAGCGAAACACGTACTTTTAACCAGAACAGACCGCAAACCAGCCAGCCGATGGCGAAACCCGCTGCGAACAAGACCGCCAGCAGGCTCGAAACCCGATACTCGCCCTGCGCCAGCAGATAGTTAAACGTCACCTGTTGATCGTTTTGTGCACCCAATGTGACTGAAATGACAAAAATCGCCAATACCAGTAAGAAAATGAGTAAATATTTCACATTACTTCCCGTTATGTGGTTCAAGCGAATAAAGTGTGTTCAACTTACCGCAATCAGCCTTATAAACTACCATTTTAGCGACGGGCGCGAAACGGAAAAAGTGACGCGCCCGTCATGGATTTATGGGCTAAATGCGCAAAATCAACCTTCAGACGCCACTGTGCTCCCTTTCGGCGATCTCTTCTTTCTCTTCCGGCGGCGGCGTTAACGGACCGCAGAGCCGTTCAGCCAGCCAGGTGGCAAGGGTAACAAGCAGCCATGAAATGAGCGTCGCCACCACTAAATCGCGTGGCCAGTGCATGCCCAGCAGTAGACGGCTCCCCATCACCCCCGTCGCCCAGACCAGTAAAATGGCGATAGTGACAGTACGACGCCGCGGCCATAAAAGGCCGACGGCAAGAAGTGCCCAACTGGCGGCAAACATGGTGTGCCCGGATGGAAACGCAAAGCCGGTCTCTTTTTGCCAGTGTTTACGTAAAAACGTCGGGATATCCTGCTGTTCCGCAAGCTGTTCTTTTACCAGCGCACCGCGATCTTTACGTTTTAAATTGTAGAACTCATTCACCGGAACATGATGCGTTTTTTCCAGCCAGACCACAAATGGCCGCGGCTCCTGCACATGGCCTTTCACCCAGGATTTTACCCCCTGGCCAACAAGAATCGCCCCACCGAGGATAGCAAAGAGCACCAGCGCTGCGCGGAGACGAAAGCGCAGGCACCACAAAAACCAGGCGCAAAGCACTACATGAGTAATGATGCCCCATGGCTGGGTGACCGTCTCTGTTATCCAGTATAACGTTTTCAGCCACAGGGTATTGTGCCCGGGCTGCCACATCCAGCCTGATACCCAAACGGCTAATGGCATAATCAACAATATGGCTGCACCTGCTGCCGTTCGTCTGGCGATTGAAAGCATGTCTTCTCCTTTTTCGCTAAGCGTCACAATCATAACTGAAATTCATCCGACGGGTGGATATGTCGGATCGTGCGTTTAACGTTCGTATAGCATGGCAGCCATTAGGCGAACCTGCTGAGCTTGTGGCAAAATGAACGGATACAGAAAGCAAAAACAGGCGGAAGACACGAAACGTGTCAGCCTACTCTGGAGAATCACATGCAGCTTAAACGTGTGGCAGAAGCCAAACTGCCAACCCCATGGGGCGATTTCCTGATGGTGGGATTTGAAGAACTGGCGACCGGACAGGATCACGTCGCGCTGGTGTACGGCGACATTTCAGGACAAACCCCGGTACTTTCTCGCGTTCATTCGGAGTGTCTGACCGGCGATGCGTTGTTCAGCCTGCGCTGTGATTGCGGTTTCCAGCTGGAGGCAGCGCTCTCTCATATTGCCGAAGAGGGTCGCGGTGTACTGCTTTATCACCGCCAGGAAGGGCGCAATATTGGCCTGCTGAATAAAATCCGCGCCTACGCGCTGCAGGACCAGGGGTACGACACGGTAGAAGCAAACCACCAGCTCGGCTTCGCTGCCGATGAGCGCGATTTCACGCTGTGTGCGGATATGTTTAAGCTGCTGGGCGTGGATGAAGTACGCCTGCTGACTAACAACCCGAAAAAAGTCGAAATTCTGACCGAAGCGGGGATCAATATCGTTGAGCGCGTACCGCTCATTGTGGGACGTAACCCAAAAAACGCGCACTACCTCGACACCAAAGCCGCCAAAATGGGGCATCTGCTGAGCGAGTGATCGCAAAGTGCCCGGCAACGCCCTCGCGTGCCGGGCTGGCTCCATCAGTCCAGCATCTTACGAATCACGTAATGTAGAATGCCGTCGTTCTGGTAATAGGTGAGTTCTGTTGCCGTATCGATACGACACCGGCAGTCGAGCACCTCTGTTTTACCGTCTGCGCGCGTTAATTTCACCGGCACCGTTTTACCCGGCTGCAGATTTTGCAGGCCGCTGATGTCAATCAGCTCTTCCCCGGTGAGTCCCAGCGTTTTACGGGTGACGCCCTGCGGGAATTCGAGTGGCAGGATCCCCATCCCTATCAGGTTTGAACGGTGGATACGTTCAAACGATTCGGCAATCACCACCCGAACCCCAAGCAGACGCGGGCCTTTGGCCGCCCAGTCACGGCTGGAGCCAGAGCCGTACTCTTTCCCGGCGATAACCGCCAGCGGCGTGCCTTCCTGCTGGTATTTGACGGCGGCGTCATAAATTGAGATCACGTCGCTCCCCGGCAAATGTCGCGTCATGCCCCCTTCCACGCCCGGCACCATTTCGTTGCGGATACGGATATTGGCAAACGTGCCGCGCATCATCACTTCATGGTTACCACGACGCGAGCCGTAGGAGTTGAAATCCCGGCGCTCCACACCCCGACTCTGCAGGTAACGGCCTGCTGGACTGTCGGCTTTGATGCTTCCCGCCGGCGAAATGTGGTCCGTGGTGACGGAGTCTCCCAGCATCGCCAGAATGCGCGCGCCGTGGATATCCTGAAGCGGTGCAGGTTCAGCCAGCATCTCATCGAAGAACGGCGACAGGCGGATATAGGTCGAATCATCCTGCCAGTCATAGGTATCTGAACCCACGACGTCGATGGCCTTCCATTCCGGCGTACCTTCAAACACCTCCGCATACTCTTTGCGGAACATTTCGGTAGAAACTTTCTCTACGGCCAATGCAATTTCCCGGGCAGATGGCCAGATATCCTTCAGATAGACCGGATCATTCTTGCGATCGTGGCCAATCGGATCGGTGACCAGGTTGATATTCATATTCCCGGCCAGAGCGTATGCCACAACCAGCGGTGGAGACGCCAGCCAGTTGGTCTTGACCAGCGGATGAATACGGCCTTCAAAGTTTCGGTTACCGGAGAGAACGGCCCCGACGGTGAGATCGCCCTGCTTGATCGCCATCTCAATCGGTTCAGGTAACGGACCCGAGTTCCCGATACAGGTGGTGCAACCATACCCCACCAGGTTAAAGCCCAGCTCATCCAGATACGGCGTTAATCTGGCCTGTGCAAGGTAATCTGAAACCACTTTGGAGCCCGGTGCCAGAGAGGCTTTTACCCACGGCTGGGGCTTAAGCCCCAGCTCTACCGCTTTCTTCGCCAGCAGACCGGCTGCCATCAGCACGCTGGGGTTCGACGTATTTGTACAGGAGGTTATGGCTGCAATGACAACCGCACCATCCGGAAGCTGATAATGATGTCCGTTCAGGACATAGTCGATTGGGCGGTGGTCTTTTTTCGCCGTGTTAACTTCCAGTTCATTACTGGCGGCAAAGGCTTTCGGTACGTCACTCAACGCCACCCGATCCTGCGGGCGTTTTGGCCCCGCCAGGCTCGCCTCGACGGTTCCCATATCCAGTTCAAGTGTGCTGGTAAATACCGGTTCATCGCCCGGGTTACGCCACATCCCCTGCGCTTTGGTATACGCTTCAACCAGCGCCACCTGCTCTTCGCTGCGGCCACTCAGGCGCATATATTCCAGCGTGACAGTATCGATGGGGAAAAAGCCGCAGGTTGCGCCATACTCCGGCGCCATGTTGGCGATGGTGGCACGGTCGGCAAGCGGTAATGAATCCAGCCCGTCACCGTAGAATTCGACAAATTTACCCACCACACCATGCTTACGTAGCATCTGCGTGACGGTAAGTACCAGGTCGGTGGCGGTAATGCCTTCCGACAGTTTGCCGGTAAGCTTAAAGCCCACCACATCAGGGATCAGCATCGATACCGGCTGGCCAAGCATGGCCGCTTCTGCTTCGATCCCGCCAACGCCCCAGCCCAGAACGCCCAGGCCGTTAATCATGGTGGTGTGCGAATCGGTGCCCACCAGAGTATCCGGATAGGCCACCCACTCTTTATCCTGCAATTCACTCCAGACCGCTTTGCCCAGGTATTCAAGATTCACCTGGTGGCAGATACCCGTACCGGGCGGAACGACGCTAAAGCGGCTAAAGGCCTGCTGCCCCCACTTCAGAAAGACGTAACGTTCGTGGTTACGCTCCATTTCCAGACGTACGTTTTCGCCAAAGGCATCGTCGTCACCAAAGTGGTCCACGGTGACAGAGTGGTCGATAACGAGATCAACGGGAGAGAGCGGATTTACTTTAGCGGTATCGCCGCCAAGGCGCTTCACCGCTTCGCGCATTGCCGCAAGGTCAACCACAGCAGGTACCCCGGTAAAGTCCTGCATCAGGACCCTTGCCGGTCGATAGGCAATTTCTCTGTCAGCATGGGCATGCTTAAGCCACCCTGCCAGCGCCTGGATATCTTCAAGGGTGACGGAATCACCATCCTGCCAGCGTAAGAGGTTTTCCAGTAAAACTTTCAAGGACTTGGGTAAACGCGAAATGTCCCCAAGCGTCCTGGCTGCCAGCGGCAGGCTGTAGTAGTGCCAGGTTTTATTTTCTGCCTGTAATGTGTCCTTACTGGCTTCGCGTAGGGTTACCGACATAAGCTCCTCCTTAATTACAGAGATGTCCTGACAATCATCAGGGCTGTAATTAAAGATAACACAAAGATGTCGTAACGTTTTGATAACAACCCGAAATGATAAATCCAGGAATGTTCCAGTGCGGGGGAGAAAACAAAAAACCCCGCCGTAGCGAGGTTTTACGATTTAGTGGAGGGCCAGCCAGATAAGCTGTGACCAGAACAGAATCGACGCGGAAAAAACGCCGAGCCATGACCAGTATTTCATAGACATCATGTTATTCATCATAGGGACACCAGGCATTATTTATTAAAGGTTCCGAGGTCTGCCCTCAGTTCAATATTGCTGATGTGTATTTATTAAAGAGTACAAATGCATTGAGCCTTTATTCAGACTATTTGCATCATTACGCAATTAAGTAAATTATTGTTTTTTGGGTTCGTCTTCTGCGAACACATCAATAAACGCTTGCTGTTGCGGCGTCAGTTTCCAGGACGCGGGAACGGCAGTGGCAGGTGCTTTGCGCACTTTGTGGCCCCTGTCACGAAGCTGACACATCTGTTTAACTGTTTCTGTACGTACCGTCACTGCCATATTCAACCCCAATAGTTCCAGGCCAGGAAAGCAACCACCACCCAAAACAAGGCGGAGACGAGAAAGACCGCCAGCCAGGCTTTACGCTTGAGCGCAGGATCCCTTTGCGGTTCTTCACTTCCTGAAGGCATTGCTAACCTCATACAATCGATATCGCTTATCATTTAGAGACCAAACAATTGGTACAATTAATCATCTGTTGAGATAAATCCTAAAGAAACTTTAGCCGAAAAGCCAGTGAATTTACGTATCTATTGATGGGAAATATTCATTCTTTTGACCAGAAATAAATATTTGAAAGGAAATATTTGCGAAGGCAAAAATTAGTTCTACTTTTGTCGCCAATTCACGACATTATAACCACGCTAAATAAATGGTTAATGACATTATACGGCAGTTAAGTGCAGATGATGATAATTCTAATTTAGCTTTGAGAGGTTATTTCGGTATCTTTCCTGGGCGGAAAGATACCGGGAGTGATTATTTTGCCGGAAGTTTGATGTCTTTAAACATCTCTTCGATATCTTCATTTGAACGTAATGCTACGGCCGTATCGACCACGTCGCGCGTTAAATGTGGGGCAAAGCGCTGAATGAAATCATACATATAGCTACGCAGGAAGGTACTGCGACGGAAACCAATCTTAGTGGTGCTATGGCTGAAAATATCATGCGCATCAAGACGCACGAGGTCAGGGTCAGATACGGGATCAACCGCCATGCTGGCAATCACGCCCACCCCCAGTCCAAGCCGCACGTAGGTCTTAATCACGTCAGCATCGGTTGCGGTGAAGACGATACGCGGCGTTAATCCTGCACGATTGAATGCAGTATCAAGCTCGGAGCGCCCGGTGAAGCCGAAGGTATACGTCACTAAGGGATATTGCGCCAGCTCTTCAATAGTGACCGACCCTTTACCGGCTAACGGGTGATCGGGCGTGACGACAATAGAACGGTTCCAGTGATAACACGGCAGCATAACCAGATCGTCATACAGATGCAGCGCTTCGGTTGCGATAGCAAAGTCCGCATTACCCTTCGAAACCGCCTCAGCGATTTGCGTCGGCGAGCCCTGATGCATATGGAGAGAAACACGTGGATAGCGCTCAATAAAGCCCTTAATAACGCCCGGCAGCGCATAGCGTGCCTGGGTATGGGTGGTGGCAATATACAGCGACCCTTTATCCGGCCAGGTATGCTCACCCGCCACCGATTTAATGGCGTCGACTTTAGAGAGGACCTCCCGCGCGATGCGGATAATCTCCTGCCCTGCTGGCGTCACCTGGGTGAGGTGTTTACCGCTACGAGCAAAAATCTGAATACCTAACTCATCTTCCAGCATGCGGACCTGCTTGCTGATACCCGGCTGAGAGGTATATAGCCCCTCAGCGGTAGAAGAGACGTTAAGGTTGTGGTTTACCACCTCAACAATATAACGAAGCTGCTGTAATTTCATGCCAGACCATCCGATTTAGCGCATGCGGTCAATCGCTTAAGACGATTTGATAATAAGAAAAGGGTTAACTATAACCACTATATCATTTATAGCCTGACTGTATAGTACGGAACAAAAAATAATAACAAGGTAATAAAAAAGGGCCGGAAGTCCGGCCCTTTTACAGGTAAGTTACGGTAAGGAAAGATTATTTCTTGCCTTCAACCCATTTGCCATCAACAAAAAATGCTGACCAGCCGGTCGCCTTGCCGTCTTTCTCTGCCGCAACATACTGCTGCTTCGTTTTACGGCTAAAACGCACAACGGTTTTATTGCCTTCCGGATCCTGCTGTGGCGCATCGGCCAGGTAGCGCAGTTTCTCAGGCAGGCGGTCGCGGAAACGATACAACTCTTCCACCAGTGGCGCGCGGGTTTCGCGCGATTTAGGGAAGGTGTTTGCCGCAAGGAACACGCCGGCAGCACCATCACGCAGCACGAAGTAAGCGTCGGACTTCTCGCACGGCAACTCTGGCAGCGGAACCGGATCTTCCTTCGGCGGCGCGACTTCACCGTTACGCAGGATTTTACGCGTGTTCTTACACTCGTCGTTGGTGCATGCCATGTATTTACCGAAGCGCCCCATTTTCAGGTGCATCTCAGAACCACACTTCTCACACTCAACGATAGGACCGTCGTAACCTTTAATGCGGAACTCACCCTCTTCGATCTCATATCCATCGCAGGTCGGGTTATTACCGCAGACGTGCAATTTACGTTTTGGATCGATGAGGTAGCTGTCCATCGCGGTGCCGCATTTCTTACAGCGACGTTTTGCACGCAGGGCGTTGGTTTCCGCATCATCACCTTCCAGCACGTTGAGCACTTCGTTCTCAGGTACCAGGTTAATGGTGGTTTTGCAGCGTTCTTTCGGCGGCAGCGCGTAGCCAGAACAGCCGAGGAAAACGCCGGTGGTGGCAGTACGGATCCCCATTTTACGGCCGCAGGTTGGGCAGTCGATGCTGGTCAGGACCATCTGATTCGGCAGCATGCCGCCCTCTTCAGGATCTTTTTCCGCTTTTTCAAGCTGGTTGGTAAAGTCGCTGAAGAAGCTATCGAGAACCTTTTTCCACTCGGCCTGATGGCTGGCAACCTGATCGAGGCTGTCTTCCATTTGCGCGGTGAAGTCGTAGTTCATCAGTTCGCGGAAGTTGGCTTCCAGGCGGTCAGTGACGATCTCACCCATTTTTTCCGCATAGAAACGACGGTTTTCAACACGCACGTAACCGCGGTCCTGAATGGTCGAAATAATCGACGCATAGGTGGATGGACGGCCAATACCGCGTTTTTCCAGCTCTTTAACCAGAGACGCTTCGCTGAAACGCGCTGGCGGCTTGGTGAAGTGTTGGGCAGGCACGAGATCAACCAGAGAGAGCACATCCCCTTTGTTTACCGCAGGCAGGGTTCTGTCTTCATCACCCTTACGCAGCGCAGGCATCACTTTAGTCCAGCCATCGAAGCGCAGGATACGGCCACGCGCTTTCAGGCGGAAATCACCCGCGCCAACGGTCAGCGTGGTGGAGTCATACTGTGCTGGTGTCATCTGACACGCCACGAACTGACGCCAGATAAGCTGATACAGCTTCTGGGCATCGGCTTCCATATCTTTCAGCGATTCGGCTAATACGGAGACGTCAGAAGGACGAATGGCTTCGTGCGCTTCCTGTGAGTTCTCCTTGCTGGCGTACTGGTTTTCACTCGCTGGCAGGTATTTCTTACCGAAGTTGTCACTGATGTAACCGCGCACCATGTTGACGGCATCCTGGCTCAGGTTTGTCGAGTCAGTACGCATATAGGTGATATAACCCGCTTCATACAGACGCTGGGCCATCATCATGGTTTTCTTCACGCCATAACCCAGGCGCGTGCTCGCAGCCTGTTGCAGCGTAGACGTAATAAACGGTGCGCCAGGTTTGCTGCTGGTCGGTTTGTCTTCACGCTCCAGAACCTGGTAGCGCGCTTTTTCCAGCAGCGCCACGGCAGCCATGGTCTGTTCACGATTTTCAGGACGGAACGGTTTGTCATTCTGATGACTCACCTGCAGCGGCAGCGCATCTCCACCCGGCGTGGTGACATTGGCATCCACTTCCCAGAACTCTTCCGGGACGAAGGCTTTGATCTCACGCTCACGTTCAACAACCAGACGCACAGCAACGGACTGCACACGCCCTGCGGACAGACCGCGGGCAATCTTTTTCCACAGCAGTGGAGAGACCATGTAACCCACGACACGGTCCATAAAACGGCGTGCCTGCTGCGCGTTTACGCGGTCGATGTTCAGTTCACCCGGCTTCTCAAACGCCTGGCGAATCGCATTCTTCGTAATTTCGTTAAACACTACACGGCTGTAGCGTTTGTCGTCACCCCCGATCACTTCCCGCAGGTGCCAGGCAATGGCTTCCCCTTCGCGGTCAAGGTCGGTTGCGAGATAAATGTGGTCTGCTTTTTCAGCAAGCTGTTTCAGCTCGTTAACGACTTTTTCTTTGCCGGGCAGCACTTCATAGTGTGCATCCCAGTTATGCCATGGGTTAACACCCATACGGTTGACAAGCGCGCTACGTTCATCCTTTTTAGGCTTTTTAGCCCCTTTGGTGGAGGTAGAGTCTGCGCTCTTTTTGCTGGCTGAGCCACTGGTCGGCAAATCGCGGATGTGACCGACGCTGGACTTAACCACGTAGTCATTACCCAGATACTTATTGATCGTTTTGGCTTTTGCCGGGGACTCAACGATGACGAGAGCTTTACCCATATTCACCTTTACCTAATTTAATTCTTCCAGGAATACGCCGCATGTTGATTTCCCTTCCACTGACGACGAGCCATTGATATTGCGACTGCGTCAGGGGATATCAACCCCTTTGTCTTACTGAACGTCAAAGCGTTAACGCCCAGGTGATTGAGTTATCGGGTATTTTTCTCACATCGGATGTAATTCGTGACGAATTCCCGGTCGAATGTCAAGCAATTCTGTTGCCAGAATGACGAAAGCGCACACTCTACCTGATAAAATTCGTTACGCAACTTTATTAGCATGCAAAAGCAAATCCTGCCAGCCAGGTCACGGCACCTTACCCCCTCACATTACAGGGAAAATTTGCCCCCAAAGCGCCCCCGGCGTAGACTATTGTCACTGTTTAAGGAGTGGATTATGCAGAATACAACCCAACCCATTGATCGAGCCTCTCTGCTTATCGAAGCAAATAAGCTGATTCGTGACCATGAAGACACCCTGGCCGGCATTGAAGCGACCGGCGTGGAACAACGTAACGGCGTGCTGGTATTCAGCGGCGAATACTTCCTTGACGAACAAGGGTTACCCACCCCGAAAAGCACCGCCGTGTTCAATATGTTTAAATACCTGGCGCACACGCTTTCAGAGAAATATCACCTGGTCGATTAACGCAAAACGCGAGGCACTGGCCTCGCGTTTTTGTTTACAGCAGCGGTTTTTGTCCGCGTTGCAACCAGCGGAGTAGCAGGCGATCCGCGCTTTCGGCCGCGCTGTTCGTAAAGCGGTCAAGCAGTCGCTTACGCTGAGTAAAGCGCACGCCAACCAGTTCGCGCCCTTCCATCAGATTCAACAGCAGGTCGTCACTGGTGCCCACTTCATCCACCAGCCCTTTTTCCAGCGCCTGCGTACCGTACCAGTGCTCCCCTGTTGCCACCTGATCAATATCAAGCGCCGGGCGCATACGGTGCACAAAGTCTTTAAAGAGGTGATGGGTTTCATTGAGATCTTCACGGAATTTCTGACGTCCTTCTTCCGTGTTCTCCCCCAGCAGCGTCAGGGTACGTTTGTACTGACCCGCCGTGTGCAATTCAATGTCGATCTCTTTGCTTTTCAGGAAGCGGTTAAAGTTCGGGATTTGCGCAACCACCCCGATGGAGCCAATAATAGAAAACGGCGCCGCAACAATTTTATCCGCCACGCAGGCCATCATATAGCCACCGCTCGCCGCGACTTTATCCACGGCAACCGTCAGCGGGATCTGTTTTTCACGCAGACGCTGTAGCTGCGAAGCCGCCAGCCCATAACCATGAACGACCCCACCCGGACTCTCAAGACGGACAACCACCTGATCCTGCGGTTTAGCCACGGCAAGCACGGCGGTGACTTCTTCACGCAGGGAAGAGACTTCATGGGCATCCATGCTGCCTTTAAAATCGAGCACATAGACACGCGGGGTTGACGTTTCCTCCGGCGCGTTAAGCTTCGCTTTGGCTTTTGCCGCTTTGGCGTCCTGCTTATGCTTTTTCTTCTGCGCTTTGTGCCACAGTTTCTGTTGATGGCTGTCAAGCAGGGCCAGCGACATCTCTTCCTGCATCTCTTTATACTGCTCGCTCAGGCGGGTAATGCGTAACTCACCACGCTGACGTTTGCGCTGCGTCAGGTTAACAATCAGAACGGCCACTACCGCAATGGCAATCACCACCGTCGCGATCTTTGCCAAAAACAACCCATATTGAGAAAGTAATTCCACGCGTTCCACCTTGATTTAACCACGAATCTTTCACGGCAGTGTACAACAGCCCTGCCCATGCGTCTCGCTCGTGACATTACCTCTGCGAGCCGTCTTCAGGAATCCCCCGATTCTGGTTTAAATATTTGCAAATTGTTAATTTTACAGCGATGCGTCCTGTAGACTGATTGAATTCTCATGCTAATTCGGGCATAAAGCCGAAAAGTCACACAATAAGGCGTCTTTGCATCACTGTGCGCCGAGGAGTCACCGTGCATTATCAACCGCAAAAAAATCTGCTGCAGAACCGCATCATTCTGGTCACTGGTGCCAGCGATGGCATTGGCCGCGAAGCGGCACTGACCTACGCTGACTATGGCGCGAGCGTAATTCTCATTGGCCGTAACGAAGAAAAACTCAAAGGAGTGGCTCAGGAGATTGACGCCGCCGGTGGCATTCCTGCCCGCTGGTACACGCTGGATCTGCTCACCTGTACCCCTGAAACGTGCCAGGAGCTTGCCCACCGCATCAGCACCCACTACCCACGGCTGGATGGCGTACTGCACAATGCCGGCTTGCTTGGGGAGGTTCGCCCGATGGATGAACAGGATCCTGAGATCTGGCAGCAGGTCATGCAGGTCAATATCAACGGCACCTTTTTCCTGACCCAGGCACTGCTTCCTTTATTACTCAAATCTGATTCCGGTTCGCTGGTGTTCACCTCCTCCAGCGTAGGGCGCGAAGGCCGCGCAAACTGGGGAGCGTATGCGGTCTCAAAATTCGCGACCGAAGGGATGATGCAGGTGCTGGCGGAGGAGTATCAGAGCCGTCATCTGCGCGTGAACTGCATTAACCCAGGCGGAACGCGCACCAAAATGCGCGCCAGCGCCTTCCCGACGGAAGATCCACAGAAGCTTAAAACCCCGGCAGATATTATGCCGCTCTATCTCTGGCTGATGGGCGATGACAGCCGCCGTAAAACAGGGATGACCTTTGATGCCCAGCCAGGCCGTAAACCCGGGATTTCGCAATGAGTGAAGAACGTCACCAGCAACGTCAGCAGCGCCTGAAAGAACAGGTTGATGCCCGTGTCGCCGCTGCGCAGGATGAACGCGGGATCATCATCGTGTTTACCGGCAACGGCAAAGGCAAAACCACCGCTGCCTTTGGTACCGCCACGCGCGCCGTTGGTCATGGGCAGAAAGTGGGGGTCATTCAGTTTATTAAAGGGGAATGGCCCAACGGTGAACGTAACTTACTTGAGCCGCATGGGGTTGAATTCCAGGTGATGGCGACAGGCTTTACGTGGGATACCCAAAACCGGGAAACCGACACCGCGGCCTGCCTCGCGGTCTGGGAGCATGCAAAACGAATGCTGGCAGACCCGGCCCTGAACATGGTGTTACTGGATGAGATCACCTACATGGTCGCCTACGACTATCTGCCACTGGACGCCGTACTGGAGGCACTCAGGAATCGCCCGGCACATCAGACGGTGATCGTCACAGGCCGCGGCTGTCATCGGGATATTCTGGAATTAGCGGATACCGTCAGCGAATTGCGTCCGGTTAAACATGCTTTTGATGCCGGTATCAAAGCGCAAATCGGCATTGATTACTGATAAAAAAGCCCGGTGATATTAACCGGGCTTTTATTTTTAACCGTTGTTATTACGGCTGCCAGCGCGGCGATTATTGTTCACCTGGCTGTGGCGTTTCACCGCACGACGGATCTGGTTCGCCTTCATGCGACGACGATCTTTCTCCACCGCCACTTTGGAAGTGGTTTCTGGCGCCAGTCCCACCAGTTCACGCAGGTAGTTGGTCTGCGTCAGGTCCAGTTCGGTATAGCCACCACGTGGCAGACCTTTTGGCAGCAGAATATCGCCGTAACGAACACGGATCAGACGGCTAACCTGCACGCCCACCGCTTCCCACAGACGACGAACCTCACGGTTACGACCTTCGGTCAGGGTAACGTTGTACCACTGGTTGATCCCTTCACCACCGGTAAATTTGATGGTTTTGAACGCTGCAGGACCGTCTTCCAGCTGAACGCCACGCGACAGATCGCGCAGTTTGTTCTCATCAACCTGGCCGAACACGCGTACGGCGTATTCGCGTTCCACTTCACGACTTGGGTGCATCAGACGGTTTG
Source organism: Enterobacter sp. T1-1 (assembly GCF_000710795.1). Taxonomy (NCBI): domain Bacteria; kingdom Pseudomonadati; phylum Pseudomonadota; class Gammaproteobacteria; order Enterobacterales; family Enterobacteriaceae; genus Enterobacter; species Enterobacter sp. T1-1. The sequence continues at coordinate 35,457 of NZ_JALW01000063.1, forward strand.
CCAGCTCACCATCCGTTGTGAACAGCAGCAGACCGCAGGTGTTCACATCCAGACGCCCCACGGCAATCCAGCGTGCGCCACGCAGTTTAGGCAGACGGTCAAATACCGTCGGGCGACCTTCCGGGTCGTTGCGCGTACACAGTTCACCTTCCGGCTTGTAGTACGCCAGCACGCGGCAGATCTGCTCAGCAGATTCTTTAACCGAGATAAGATGACCGTCGATACGGATTTTAAGCCCCGGCACGATTTCTACGCGGTCACCGAGCGTGGCGATTTTACCGTCCACACTCACGCGTCCGGCTTCAATAATGGCTTCGATTTCACGGCGTGAGCCGTGGCCGGCACGCGCCAGCACTTTCTGTAACTTCTCGCTCATTGAGCTTCCTCAGGTGTCGCCTTCACAGGCGTCGAATCAGGTCAAACCAGGGCTATGCCCTGATTTGATGGCCGCGTAGTATAGCTGCTTACACCTTTACAAGAAAGGCTTAACATCACCCACGCCTTCGCGAATCACTTCCGGTGCATCTTCCGTTAAATCGACAACCGTGGTCGGCTGCTGACCGAGGTAACCGCCATGAATAATCAGCTCAACCACCTTTTCCAGACGGTCTTTGATCTCTTCAGGATCGGACTCGGTGAATTCACTGCCGGGCAGCATCAGCGAGGTTGAGAGCATCGGCTCACCCAGCGTTTCCAGCAAGGCCTGGGCAATCGGGTTAGACGGCACACGCATCCCGATGGTTTTGCGCTTTTCCTGTAACAGACGGCGCGGAACTTCTTTCGTCCCTTTCAGGATGAAGGTGTAGTTGCCCGGCGTGTTATTTTTAATCAGACGAAATGCCACGTTATCGACATAAGCATAGGTCGATAGCTCAGAGAGATCCCGGCACATCAGGGTAAAGTTGTGACCGTCCGGCAACTGGCGAATACGGCAAATACGCTCCATCGCCGCTTTATCTTCAATCTTACAGCCCAGCGCATAACCCGAATCCGTCGGGTAGACGATAACGCCCCCTTTACGCACGATCTCCACGGCCTGATTGATCAGGCGCGGCTGCGGATTATCCGGATGAATATAGAAAAACTGACTCATACTTCCCTCTCTTCAAGTTGCTGTGGCTGTTCCCAGAGCTGCCAGACAGGCTCAACGCCTGCGGGTAACCAAAGCTTGCGTCCCAGTTCTATCCACGCACAGGGCTGATGAAAATCTGAGCCTTGCGACGCCAGCAAACCAAACTGGCGGGCGTAGGTCGCAAGCTGCGAACGCTCGTTGGGCGCCTGCTGACACTGGGCGACTTCCATCGCCTCGCCACCGCATTCGGCAAAATGCGCCAGCAGTCTTTTCAGCCATTTAGCAGAAAGATTATACCGCCCCGGATGGGCCAGCACGGCCTTACCGCCAGAATGATGAATCACATCAATAGCTTGTTTTATTGTACACCACTGTGGCGGAACATATCCGGTTTTCCCGCGAGCCAGATAGCGTTTAAAGACATCCGCTATCGTTGTGGCCTTGCCCGCCTCAACCAGAAAACGGGCAAAATGACCGCGCGTTACCGCGCCCCCATTTGCCAGCCTTTGTGCCCCCTCCAGTGCGCCCGGAATATGCGCCTTTTCCAGACGTTCAGCGATCATTTCTGCGCGCTGGTTGCGGCGCGTTTTTTGTTCTTGCAAAAACGCACACATTACCGGATGGTCTATATCAATGTTCAGGCCAACAATATGGATTTCGTGATTCTCCCAGACGGTCGATATCTCGACGCCAGGAACCAGTTTGAGTGCCAGACCACTGCGGGCAATCTCGGCGCGCGCGGCTGGAATGGCATCGGTTGTATCGTGATCGGTTATGGCCAGCGTGCCAACCCGCATTTCAACGGCACGATGCACCAACGCTTCGGGCGTCAGCAGACCATCGGAGGCCTGGGTATGGCTGTGTAAATCATAAATTACGGCGTAGGTGGTATCGCTCAAAGCACTTCCCGTCACAGGTTAGAGACATCTTAAAAGCCCATGATACCGACTTGCCACGAAATTCTGAAATCAAGGGTTGACAATACGCCATCGAACTAGTTAACTAGTACGCAAGTTCACACGAGAAAGGTATCTGAAAATGACTGCACATTTCACTCTGCACGGTTGGTGGCGCACTTCCTGATTTCCGGGCAGTGTCACACGTCTGCGTACAGCAAACAGATACCCGCCCGCTCATCAGCGGGCTTTTTTTTGAACAGAATAAATGAGAACAACATAATGCAAACAGCCAAACCACACCTCGAATTGTTGACCAGCGAGGCGGCCTATCGCCACAACCCAACCGCGCTGTTTCATCAGGTCTGCGGTGCGCGTCCAGCCACGTTGTTACTGGAATCCGCCGATATTGACAGCAAAGACGATCTCAAGAGCCTGCTGTTGGTGGACAGCGCGCTGCGCATTACGGCGCTAGGTGACACTGTCACTATCAAAGCGTTATCGGATAACGGTGCGGCTCTGCTGCCGTTACTGGATGCGAGCCTGCCTGCTGGTATCGAAAATGAACACCATCCTGAAATGCGCGTTCTGCACTTCCCGCCGGTGAGCCAGCTGCTGGACGAAGACGCACGCCTGTGCTCTCTTTCCGTTTTTGATGCCTTCCGTCTGCTGCAAAATCTGGTCACCGTGCCGGAAGATGAACGCGAAGCAATGTTCTTTGGCGGGCTGTTTGCTTACGACCTGGTGGCCGGGTTCGAAGATTTACCGGACATTGAACAGGGTAACCGCTGCCCCGACTACTGCTTCTACCTGGCCGAAACCTTACTGGTGATCGACCACCAGAAAAAAAACACCCGTATTCAGGCAAGCCTCTTCACGCCATCCGCGACAGAGAAAAAACGCCTTGAGCAGCGTATTGAGCAGTTGCAGCAACAAATGACCGAAGCGCCGCCTGCGCTCCCTGTACATCGTGTCGAGAAAATGACCTGTGAGGTTAATCAGAGCGACGATCAGTACGGTGCCGTGGTTCGCCAGATGCAAAAAGCGATTCGCGCCGGAGAAATTTTCCAGGTTGTTCCTTCCCGTCGTTTCTCTCTGCCCTGCCCGTCGCCGCTCGCGGCCTATGACGTGCTGAAAAAGAGCAACCCAAGCCCGTACATGTTCTTTATGCAGGACAATGATTTCACCCTGTTTGGCGCATCCCCTGAAAGTTCACTGAAATATGACGCCACCAGCCGCCAGATTGAGATCTACCCGATTGCCGGAACCCGGCCACGCGGCCGTCGAGCCGATGGCTCGCTGGATCGCGATCTCGACAGCCGTATTGAGCTGGAAATGCGTACCGACCATAAAGAGCTCTCCGAGCATCTGATGCTGGTTGATCTGGCCCGTAACGACCTGGCGCGCATTTGTACCCCTGGCAGCCGCTACGTGGCGGACTTAACCAAGGTCGACCGCTACTCGTTTGTTATGCATCTGGTATCCCGCGTGGTGGGCGAACTGCGTAGCGACCTCGACGTGCTTCACGCCTACCGCGCCTGTATGAACATGGGCACGCTGAGCGGCGCGCCGAAAGTTCGCGCCATGCAGCTGATCGCGGCGGCTGAAGGGCGCCGTCGCGGCAGTTACGGTGGTGCAGTGGGCTACTTCACCGCCCATGGCGATCTGGATACCTGCATTGTGATCCGCTCCGCCTACGTTGAGGACGGTATCGCTACCGTGCAGGCAGGCGCAGGGATTGTTCTGGATTCTGTTCCGCAGTCTGAAGCTGACGAAACCCGCAGTAAAGCCCGCGCGGTATTGCGCGCCATTGCTACCGCACATCACGCACAGGAGATTTTCTGATGGCTGACATTCTGCTGCTCGATAACATCGACTCTTTTACCTATAACCTGGCAGATCAGCTGCGTGCGAATGGTCACAACGTCGTTATCTATCGTAACCATGTTCCGGCACAGACGCTGATAGACCGTCTGGCAACCATGCAAAACCCGGTGCTGATGCTCTCTCCTGGCCCAGGAGCCCCCAGTGAAGCGGGCTGTATGCCGGAGCTGCTGACCCGTATGCGCGGTAAACTGCCGATTATCGGTATCTGTCTGGGTCACCAGGCGATTGTGGAAGCCTATGGCGGCTACGTGGGTCAGGCAGGTGAAATCCTGCATGGCAAAGCCTCCAGCATTGAACATGACGGCCAGGCGATGTTTGCCGGCCTGCCAAATCCGCTGCCGGTTGCGCGCTATCACTCCCTGGTGGGCAGCAACATCCCGGCCGGGCTGACCATTAACGCCTCGTTTGAAGGGATGGTGATGGCCGTGCGCCACGATGCGGATCGCGTCTGCGGCATGCAGTTCCATCCGGAGTCGATTCTCACGACCCATGGCGCGCGACTGCTGGAGCAGACGCTGGACTGGGCGTTGCAGAAACTGGAGCAGACCAACACGCTGCAACCGATTCTGGAAAAGCTGTATCAGGCGCAGACCCTGAGCCAGCAGGAGAGCCACCAGCTCTTTTCTGCCGTGGTTCGCGGTGAGCTGAAACCTGAACAGCTGGCGGCCGCACTGGTAAGCATGAAAGTGCGCGGCGAAAGCCCGCAAGAAATCGCCGGTGCCGCCACGGCCCTGCTGGAAAATGCCGCCCCCTTCCCGCGCCCGGATTATCAGTTTGCGGATATCGTCGGCACCGGGGGTGATGGCAGCAATAGCATCAATATCTCCACCGCCAGTGCCTTCGTGGCCGCGGCGTGTGGCCTGAAGGTGGCGAAACACGGTAACCGCAGCGTCTCCAGCCGCTCGGGCTCGTCCGATTTGCTGGCTGCCTTCGGCATTAACCTGGATATGAACGCCGAACGCTCCCGTGAAGCGCTGGACGATCTGGGCGTCTGCTTCCTGTTTGCGCCGAAGTATCACACCGGTTTCCGCCATGCGATGCCGGTTCGTCAGCAGCTCAAAACACGCACGCTGTTTAACGTACTGGGGCCGCTGATCAACCCGGCGCACCCGCCGCTGGCGCTGATTGGTGTTTACAGCCCGGAACTGGTTCTGCCAATTGCCGAAACCCTGCGCGTGCTCGGTTATCAGCGCGCGGCAGTAGTTCACAGCGGGGGAATGGATGAAGTGTCCCTTCACGCGCCAACTCTCGTCGCGGAACTGCGCAATGGCGAAATCCTGAGCTACCAGCTGGAAGCCGCCGACTTTGGTTTAACGCCGTATCATCAGGAGGCGCTGGCAGGCGGCACGCCGGAAGAAAACCGTGACATTCTCACGCGCTTATTACAAGGTAAGGGAGAGGTCGCCCATGAGGCAGCCGTGGCAGCCAACGTCGCCATGCTGATGCGATTGCACGGCGAAGAAGATCTCAAAGCCAACGCACAAAAAGTTCTGGACGTACTGCGCTCTGGTGCAGCTTACGATCGCGTTACCGCACTTGCGGCAAGAGGGTAAAGAATGCAGACCGTTTTAGCGAAAATCGTTGCCGATAAGGCCATCTGGGTGGAAGCCCGCAAAGCGCAGCAGCCGCTTGCCAGTTTTCAGAACGACGTCGTCCCAAGCAGCCGTCGTTTCTATGATGCCCTGCAGGGCGCGCGCACCGCATTTATTCTTGAGTGCAAAAAAGCCTCCCCGTCGAAAGGCGTTATCCGTGAGGATTTCGATCCGGCGCGTATTGCCGGTATTTATAAGCATCATGCGTCGGCGATCTCCGTGCTCACGGATGAGAAATATTTCCAGGGCAGCTTCGTTTTTCTGCCTGTTGTCAGCAGCATCGCGCCGCAACCGATTCTGTGCAAAGACTTTATTATCGACCCGTATCAGATCTGGCTGGCGCGTTTTTACCAGGCTGACGCCTGCCTGCTGATGCTCTCGGTGCTCGACGACGAGCAGTATCGCCAGCTGGCTGCGGTGGCACACAGCCTCAACATGGGCGTGCTGACCGAGGTGAGCAACGAAGAAGAGCTGGAGCGAGCCATTGCACTGCAGGCGAAAGTGGTCGGGATTAACAACCGCGATCTGCGCGATCTGTCAATTGACCTGAATCGTACGCGTCAGCTGGCACCGCGTCTGGGCTCTGGCGTGACTGTTATCAGTGAATCCGGGATCAACAGCTACGCCCAGGTGCGTGAGCTGAGTCACTTTGCCAACGGTTTCCTGATTGGCTCCGCGATGATGGCACATGACGATCTCAATGCCGCAGTGCGTCGGGTGCTGTTGGGTGAAAACAAAGTGTGCGGCTTAACCCGCGAACAGGATGCCCAGGCCGCCTATGAGGCGGGGGCTATTTACGGCGGGTTGATCTTTGTGGGCTCCTCACCGCGTGCGGTGAGCGATGAACAGGCACGCAAGGTGATAGCGGCAGCCCCACTCAGCTATGTGGGCGTCTTCCGTAACGCTGATATTGCGGACGTTACGGCAAAAGCCGAAGCGTTATCCCTTAGTGCAGTACAACTGCACGGTGATGAAGATCAGGCATACATCGATGCCCTGCGTGCCGGGCTGGCTCCTCAGGTTCAGATCTGGAAAGCGCAGAGCGTGGGCAGCACCCTGCCAGCACGTAACCTGAATCATGTTGATAAATACGTGCTCGATAACGGCCAGGGCGGTACAGGCCAGCGTTTTGACTGGTCACTGCTGAACGGCGAAGCGCTGGACAATGTCCTGCTGGCGGGTGGACTTAGCCCGGATAACTGTGTGGAAGCAGCCAAAACCGGCTGCGCGGGCCTCGATTTCAATTCAGGCGTAGAGTCGCAACCGGGCATCAAAGATGCCAGTAAGCTGGCCTCGGTATTTAAAACTCTGCGTGCATATTAAGGAAGAAAAAATGACGACATTACTTAACCCGTATTTTGGTGAGTTCGGCGGGATGTACGTTCCGCAGATCCTGATGCCCGCACTGCGCCAGCTGGAAGAAGCGTTTGTGAGCGCACAGAAAGATCCAGCGTTTCAGGCTGAATTTACCGACCTGCTGAAAAACTACGCGGGCCGTCCAACAGCGCTGACCAAATGCCGTAACCTGACTGCCGGCACCAAAACCACGCTGTACCTCAAGCGTGAAGACCTGCTGCACGGCGGCGCGCATAAAACCAACCAGGTGTTAGGACAGGCGCTGCTGGCAAAACGGATGGGCAAAACCGAGATCATCGCCGAAACCGGCGCGGGTCAGCACGGCGTGGCATCAGCACTGGCCAGCGCCCTGCTTGGCCTGAAATGCCGTATCTATATGGGGGCGAAAGACGTTGAGCGTCAGTCTCCGAACGTATTCCGTATGCGTCTGATGGGCGCAGAAGTGATCCCGGTTCACAGTGGTTCTGCCACGCTGAAAGATGCCTGTAACGAAGCGCTGCGCGACTGGTCTGGTAGCTATGAAACCGCGCACTACATGCTCGGCACAGCCGCTGGCCCGCACCCGTTCCCGACTATCGTGCGTGAATTCCAGCGCATGATTGGCGAAGAGACCAAAGCGCAGATCCTTGAAAAAGAAGGCCGTCTGCCGGACGCGGTGATTGCCTGTGTGGGCGGGGGATCAAACGCCATCGGGATGTTCGCTGATTTTATCGACGAAACCCGTGTTGGCCTGATCGGGGTGGAGCCAGCGGGTCACGGGATTGAAACCGGTGAGCACGGCGCTCCGCTGAAACATGGCCGCGTGGGGATCTACTTCGGCATGAAAGCGCCGATGATGCAGACCGATGAAGGTCAGATTGAAGAGTCGTACTCCATCTCTGCCGGTCTGGATTTCCCTTCCGTCGGGCCACAGCATGCGTTCCTGAACAGCACCGGACGCGCGGACTACGTCTCCATCACCGATGACGAAGCGCTGGAAGCGTTTAAGACGCTGTGCCGCAGCGAAGGGATCATCCCGGCACTGGAGTCCTCGCATGCTCTGGCGCATGCGCTGAAAATGATGAAAGAAAACCCGGAAAAAGAGCAACTGCTGGTCGTTAACCTTTCCGGTCGCGGTGATAAAGATATCTTCACCGTTCACGATATTCTGAAAGCACGAGGGGAAATCTGATGGAACGCTACGATAACGCATTTGCACAACTGAAATCCCGCCAGGAAGGCGCGTTCGTTCCCTTCGTAACCCTGGGCGATCCGGGCCCGGAACAGTCGCTAAAAATTATCGACGCCCTGATTGAAGCCGGTGCCGATGCGCTGGAGCTGGGGATCCCGTTCTCTGACCCGCTGGCGGATGGCCCGACCATTCAGAACGCCACTCTGCGTGCCTTTGCCGCGGGCGTCACCCCAACGCAGTGTTTTGAGATGCTGGCCGCGATCCGTCAGAAGCACCCGACCATTCCGATTGGCCTGCTGATGTATGCCAACCTGGTGTTTAACCGCGGAATCGACGAATTTTATGCCGAGTGCGCGCGGGTCGGCGTTGACTCCGTGCTGGTGGCCGACGTCCCGGTTGAAGAATCTGCACCGTTCCGCCAGGCGGCTATGCGTCATAACGTGGCGCCGATTTTCATCTGCCCGCCAAACGCCGATGACGAACTGCTGCGCCAGATTGCCTCTTACGGCCGTGGTTACACCTACCTGCTCTCCCGCGCGGGCGTGACGGGTGCTGAAAACAAAGCCGCGCTGCCGCTGCATCATCTGGTAGAAAAACTGGCTGAATACCACGCAGCACCTCCGCTGCAGGGATTCGGGATTTCATCCCCGGATCAGGTTACGGCGGCAATTGACGCAAAAGCGGCAGGCGCGATCTCCGGCTCTGCTATCGTCAAAATCATTGAGAAGAACGTGGACAAGCCCGAGCAGATGCTGGCTGAACTCAAAGCATTTGTTACGGCGATGAAAGCCGCAACGCGTAAAGCCTGATCCTTCCACCGTCTGGCGACTCAGCCAGACGGTCTTCCTCTTATATTCCCGCTATCACTTAAGCGTTACGCCAAAATTGATCCCATCGATATTTTCGGCGTGAATGGCTTTTCAAACCTTGCCGTAAGCGTATGATTTGGTCTCTTTTCGGCTTTAAACCTTCTGAGTTCAGAGGCTTACTCATGTCATGGCAATACTTCAAACAGACTTACCTGGTTAAGTTCTGGTCACCAGTACCGGCCGTCATCGCGGCGGGGATCCTTTCCACCTACTATTTCGGCATTACCGGCACCTTCTGGGCCGTGACCGGCGAATTCACCCGCTGGGGTGGGCAACTGCTGCAGCTCGCTGGCGTACATACCGAGGAGTGGGGTTACTTTAAGCTTATTCATCTGGACGGCACGCCGCTGACCCGCATCGACGGTATGATGATTATCGGCATGTTCGGGGGCTGTTTTGCCGCCGCGCTGTGGGCTAACAACGTTAAGTTGCGAATGCCTAAAAGCCGGATACGCGTTATGCAGGCGATTGTCGGCGGCATGATTGCCGGATTCGGCGCCCGTCTGGCGATGGGGTGTAACCTGGCCGCTTTCTTTACCGGCATTCCACAGTTTTCGCTGCACGCCTGGTTTTTTGCTGTCGCCACGGCGATTGGCTCTTACTTTGGCGCGAAGTTTACCCTCCTGCCGCTGTTCCGCATTCCGGTCAAAATGGTGAAGGTCAGCGCTGCCTCGCCGCTGACGCAAAAGCCTTCTCAGGCGCGTCGTCGTTTTCGTCTCGGCATGCTGGTCTTTTTCGCCATGGTCGCCTGGGCGCTCTGTACGGCGCTCAACCAGCCTAAGCTGGGCCTGGCCATGCTGTTCGGTGTCGGTTTCGGCCTGCTGATAGAACGTGCGCAGATTTGCTTCACCTCGGCGTTTCGCGATATGTGGATCACCGGCCGTACAATGATGGCCAAAGCGATTATTGCGGGTATGGCGGTAAGCGCCATTGGCATCTTCAGCTATGTGCAACTGGGTGTTGAGCCGAAAATCATGTGGGCTGGTCCGAACGCGGTGATTGGCGGTCTGCTGTTTGGCTTCGGAATTGTACTGGCTGGCGGGTGTGAAACCGGCTGGATGTACCGCGCGGTTGAAGGTCAGGTGCATTACTGGTGGGTAGGTCTGGGGAACGTCATCGGCTCCACCCTGCTGGCCTGGTACTGGGACGATTTGTCTCCGGTGCTGGCCACGAACTGGGACAAGGTGAATCTGCTCAGCACGTTTGGCCCGCTCGGCGGGCTGCTGGTGACCTACGCCCTGCTGCTGGTCGCTTTTTTACTGGTTGTCGCGCAAGAGAAACGTTTCTTCCGCCGTGCCACGGTTAAACCTGAACCCCAGGAGAATGCAGCATGAAAGAGATTGTGCCTGACTACCGCCTTGATATGGTCGGTGAACCGTGTCCTTACCCGGCTGTCGCTACGCTTGAAGCGCTCCCGCAGCTTCAAAAAGGGGAAATTCTGGAAGTGGTGAGCGACTGCCCGCAGTCCATCAACAACATTCCTCTGGATGCCAAAAACCACGGTTACACCGTACTGGATATTCAGCAGGATGGCCCAACCATTCGCTATCTTATCCAGAAGTGAACCGCCAGGTGACGGGGGGCGTCCCCCCGTCAAAAAAGCTGCCTCACCTCCCATTTTGATGGCGAATACAGCGCCACTGAAAATGGTAGCACTACACTTAAAGTGGATAAAAAACAAACAGGAGGTGAGGTATGTTTAATTCAATTTTAGTCCCTGTCGATATCTCTGAAAGTCGTCTGACCGAACAGGTGATTCCCTATGTTCAGGCAAACGCAGCAATCGGTAACGGTAAAATCCATTTTCTGACGGTAGTGCCTTCTTTCCCTTACTATTCATCGCTTGGGCTGGCGTATTCGGTTGAAATGCCAAAGCTGGCGGAGATTCAGGAGGAAGCCCTTACAAAGCTCAAAGAGATGGTTAAGCAGTTTAATTTACCTGCCGATCGTGTGGAGACACACGCCATTTCAGGTGCGCCTAAAGATCAGATCCTGAAGCTGGCTGACAGTATCAACGCTGACCTCATTATCATTGCGTCCCATCGACCGGATATCACAACCTACCTTTTAGGTTCAAACGCGGCGGTTGTGGTACGCCATGCAAAATGCCCGGTGCTGGTTGTACGCTAGCGAGGCTGGTGAGAAACTTAAGCCCCGGAATCCCGGGGCTTATTTAAATCGTTGTACAATAAAATAATTTCGATAAACGGACTTAACAATGAAAAAAGTAGTGATGCTGGTATGCCTTGCCACAGCAATAACGGGCTGTGCCCCTCTCGCGCCTGAAGGTTGTCAGAAGAAAACCGCTCTCGACTCGTGCTCCTATAAGCAGTCCGGTAAAGTCTCCGATAAGGATATCTATGGTCAACAGGCTGCCGCGATAAAGAAAGCGCTGGACTCGGCGCTGGCCGATCCACACGCCTGGAATGGTAAGCAATGCAACATGCATCTCGACTTTACCGTCGACGGACTACTGCAGAACCTGGAGATAAAAGGCGGAGACAAAGCGTATTGCCAGGCTTTAGCCGACGCGGCAACACGGGTCACCTTCCCGCCCTTCACAGACGAGCGTGTATTTCAGGATATGGGTTCTGCCCGCTGGAACATGGAGGGGCAACCGTAGAGGTAAGTCGGTAGAAAGACTGGCCATGTTCTGGCCAGTCCCGGAAAGTAGAATCAGAAACGATAACCCGCAGAGAACATAAATACCCATGGATCCAGACGGGTACTGATGCTTTGTTGCTGTCCGCCTGCCTTGAAGCGGACATCGGTATCAATATCCATATACCAGACCGAGGCGTTAATTAACCAGTCGCGGTTAATGAGATAGTCCATCCCCACCTGTCCTGCCACGCCCCATGAATCTTTCAGGCTGAGATCGGTCAGCCCGGCCTCTTTACCGGTATCGTTGAATTTCTCATCAAAGAAGGTGGTGTAGTTCACGCCTGCGCCAATATAGGGACGCAGTTTGCTGCTTGAGTCACCAAAGTACCACTGCGCCATCAGCGTTGGCGGCAGATGGTGCACCGTGGCGATATCACCGGTTGGGCCTAAACCAACGCGATGACGGAATGGCGTCGCTGCCAGAAGCTCAACGCCAATGTTATCCGTCGCCATATACGTGAATGTTAAACCTAACTGGGTATTGTTGCTGACGTTAAAGCCACCCATCCCCAGCACGTTATCAGAACCTTCAGTTGGACGTACCGTTGCCGAACCGGCACGAATAAAGAATTCACCTGCTTCATGCGCATACGCGCCGCCAGAGAGACTGCTTAAGATAAGGGCTGCCACCGCTAATTTTTTCATATCCGCTCCATCGTTGTGGTTTTAGCTGCGGATGAGAATATACTCACAAATGAGTAATAAGTGATCTGTCACAGATCACATTAAAACCAGTAACTTAACATTCATTGATCTGGGTTAATTTTTGGTGACACACCGTAAGGCCAAAAGTTGTTCTTACGTCAATTTTTGGCATTTCCCGGTTACAAAATTTTCTGTTTCCCCCCTCTTGCTCTTCGAATGGCGGCTGGATAATTTAGCGCTCTCACAATGTGATTTGATGCGTTCTTTTTTGCAGGTGTGCCATGAGTGATATGAACCCGTGCATGACGTGCGGAGCCTGTTGTGCGTATTTTCGAGTCTCTTTCTACTGGGCCGAAGCCAGCGATGGCGGCGGCACCGTTCCGGTTCATCTCACTGAACCGTTATCCCCTTTTCTGCGCTGCATGAGCGGTACGAATCAAAAGCAGGCCCGCTGTGTGGCGTTACAAGGCGAGCCAGGCGTGTCGACCCGCTGTTCCATCTATGAGGATCGCCCCAGCCCGTGTCGGGACTTTACGATGTCTGGCGAAGAGGGTCAGGTCAACGAAGCCTGTAATCGCGCCCGCGCGCGCTTCGGATTACCTCCGCTTTACAAAGATATGCTTTTCCATACAAGCCTTGATGCTGCCACGACCGCGTTATCCGGTGTACAATTGCCGGCTAATTAACACCTGCAATACTCAAGGAGAGTGCATGTCTATCACGGCGAAGTCTGTCTACCGTGACACGGGAAACTTTTTCCGCAATCAGTTCGTAACCTTTTTACTGATCGCGTTGTTATGCGCCTTTATTACGGTGGTGCTGGGTCACGCGTTCTCTCCGAGTGACGAACAGATCGCCAGCCTGAGCCAGGGCGACCATCTTGCAGGTAGCGTGGGGTTGTTTGAGCTGGTGCAAAACATGACGCCAGAGCAGCAGCAAATCCTGCTGCGGGCCTCTGCGGCATCGACTTTCTCTGGACTGATCGGCAATGCCATTCTCGCGGGCGGTGTTCTGCTGATGATCCAGCTGGTTTCTGCAGGCCACCGCGTCAGCGCCTTACGGGCGATCGGTGCCAGCGCGCCGGTATTGCCTAAGCTGTTTATCCTCATCTTTTTAACCACCCTGCTGGTGCAGATGGGGATCATGCTCGTTGTGGTTCCAGGCGTGCTGCTGGCTATCGTCCTCGCGTTCGCTCCGGTGATGGTGGTGCAGGACAAAATGGGGATCTTTACCGCCATGCGCAGCAGCATCAAACTGGCATGGGCCAATATGCGCCTGGTGGCACCGGCCGTAATTAGCTGGCTGCTGGCCAAAACGCTCCTGCTGCTGTTTGCCCCAAACTTTGCAGTCTTAACGCCGAACGTCGGTGCGGTGGTAGCCAACACGCTGAGTAATCTGATTTCAGCGATACTGCTGGTTTATCTGTTCCGCCTGTATATGTTAATTCGTCAGTAATCCTGTGGCCGGGTGCATCGCAGCACCCGGCCACACACAGAAGATGGAATCACAGAATGAAGCAGTTTCTTGATTTTTTACCGCTGGTCGTGTTTTTCGCGTTTTATAAGCTGTATGACATTTATGCAGCCACGATGGCGCTGATCGTTGCTACCGCTATCGTGCTGATCTACAGCTGGGTTCGCTATCGTAAAGTCGAAAAAATGGCTCTGATTACGTTCGCACTGGTGGCCGTGTTCGGTGGGCTTACGCTGTTCTTTCACAACGATGAATTCATTAAATGGAAAGTCACCGTGATTTACGCGCTGTTTGCCGGTGCATTGCTGATCAGCCAGTGGGTAATGAAAAAGCCACTGATCCAGCGCATGCTGGGTAAAGAGCTGACGCTGCCACAGGAAGTATGGTCCCGTCTGAATATCGCCTGGGCGCTGTTCTTTATTCTTTGCGGCCTGGCGAATATCTACATCGCCTTCTGGCTGCCGCAGAATATCTGGGTCAACTTCAAGGTCTTTGGCCTGACGGCGCTGACGCTCATCTTCACTCTGTTAAGCGGTGTCTATATCTACCGGCACATGCCGCAGGATGATAAACACTGATGAATCCCCGACCAGAACGTGCACAACAGGCGTTCTGGTCTATTCTCTCCTGCCAAAAATCATAGTAGCATCCCGCCTGAAGTCTTCAGTTACGAGTTTAAAACAATGACAACAAATGACGCCCCTCAGGGCGAACTGGTTTTACGCACACTGGCAATGCCTGCGGACACGAATGCCAATGGCGATATTTTTGGCGGCTGGCTGATGTCGCAAATGGATATGGGCGGCGCAATTCTGGCAAAAGAGATCGCGCATGGTCGCGTTGTGACCGTCCGGGTGGATGGGATGACCTTCCTGCGCCCGGTCGCGGTGGGTGATGTGGTCTGCTGCTATGCACGCTGCGTCAAGCGCGGTAATACTTCCATTTCCATTAACATTGAAGTCTGGGTGAAGAAGGTCTCATCTGAACCGATTGGACAGCGTTATAAAGCAACAGAAGCGCTGTTTATTTATGTGGCAGTCGATAGCGAGGGCAAACCCCGGCAGTTGCCTCAGGCCTGATCTTCAGGCATAAAAAAGCCTCCTTGCGGAGGCTTTTCTTATTCCATCTGCGCCCCGCCGTTCAGGCGGAAAACAATATTAACGATCAACCCACTGCCTGGTTTGCCTGGCTCATAACGCCATCTGCGCATCGCCGATTTCACCTCACGCTCAAACATATTTGAAGGCTGAGCAGACAAGATTTCCACGTTATCAACACGCCCGTCCGGGGTGACGTCAAATTTGACCCGCACGCGACCTTCAATGCGCAACGCCTGAGCACGAGGAGGATATTGCGGCTGGTTGCGGCTCACGGCGCGCGGGCCAGCGGGCGCGGTTGGCGTCGGTTTTGCGGTCGCGGGCGTGTTATTCATCAACGGACGCGAAGGCGCTGTGTTTTCTACCCTCTGCGTAGCGCGTGGTTCAACCGGACGTTCTTCCCGTTTAGGGCGCTCCTCCACCTTTTTCACCGGTTTTGGTTTCGGCTTAGGCTTCGGTTTGGGTTCTGGCTTATGGATCACCACCGGCGCTTCCTTTGGTGGCTCCGGAACCGGCTCAGGTTCTGGTTCTGGTTCTGGCTCAGCAACCGGCTGCGGCGGTGGTGCAACCTGCGGCGGCTCAAGATCCGCAGGCGAGACCATCGTCACTGAAATGGGCTGCGAAGGCGCTGGCATTTCAATAACCTGATGAACCGAGGTATAGAGCAAACCCGCCACGACAGCACCGTGAATCACGACAGAAAGCAGCGTCGGCCAGGGAAAGCGGCGAGGTAAATCAAGGGTCATCGAAGTCATAATCATCAACGTTAAAAAACCGAATCCTGATTTTAAATGCAAATAGCAATCATATTCAATAAGACACTTTGTTCTGGCGCAATTTAGGCGCGGGAGAGGCCAAAAAAGAGGCATTCAGATCAGGGTATTAACATTGTTTTTATTTTACATTGCAGTCAGTTGTCCTTTCACATAACGTAACTGACACTTTTAATGGTTAAGGAGCTTCACCGTGTTTTACGTGATTTACTCTGAAGATGTCGCTGATTCCCTGGAAAAACGCCAGTCTGTACGCCCTGCTCACCTCGCACGCTTACAGTTGCTACAGGATGAAGGGCGTTTACTGACTGCGGGCCCTATGCCAGCCGTCGACAGCAACGATCCGGGTGCTGCCGGTTTTTCTGGCTCCACGGTGATTGCCGAGTTTGAATCCCAGGAGGCCGCTCAGGCCTGGGCCGATGCCGATCCGTACGTTGCTGCGGGTGTTTATGCGAAAGTGACGGTTCGACCGTACAAAAAAGTGTTCTGATACTAAAAAAGGCTCCCTCAGGAGCTTCTTGAAACAGCTTAAAAAATTGAAATAAAAGGATTTGTTCAAGGTAACGTCCACATATTGACCACATCGTTACGATAAGCTCCGCATATGCGGGGCTTTGACTTTTAAGAAACGGTAAACACTTCTATCCTAAGATCGCCTTATGGTGGAGAACAGTGGTTACTCCTACCGAAAAAAAGTAGTTGATTAATTTATGTTAATAAATGTAAATTAACTATTCTTTTTATAAATAGCGATACGAGTGAATCATGAAGAAATCTTTTAGAAATCGTGGGAAGTTATTTTCCTCCAATCCCAAATTTTCCACAATCCACCTCAAGCTATCAAAAAAAAACAACACAGAAATAATAAAAGTTGTGTCTGCAAATTCAAAGTTCATTACTGTTGAAAATGGTCGCGCATCATTAAACTTAAGGCAAATATCAAAAGGAAAGTGGGCCGTAGTCTCGGGTAAAAACATTGACATACCCGACAACGCTCCTAAGATGACTACCAGCACAGGGCCCAAACGTAATATTAAGAAGGTGCTGTAATGCTATTACAAAAAATACGACAATCTTACTACGACTCAAGTGGTGCTTTATCAAGCATTACCAGACAATCATGTCTCGGTGGAATTGCTTTGATATGGTTATTCAAAGGAAGCATCAGTGAGAGCCCATTAAAAAACTCAACTGAGTTAATTTTAATTTTTCCAAATGGTTTATATTGGTCGCTTTTTTTTCTTATTCTGTCGTTGATTTCAGATTTTTTGCAATATCTTTCCGCAACAATTATATGGGGTATATATGGTCACATCACAGAAAAACGCCTCAACAAGCATAATTTAGATAAAGAAACTCATATTAACAAAGAACCTTCCGATTGGATCAATGCTCCTGCATTATTATTTTTTTACGGTAAAATAATTTTTTCTTTTATTGGGTTTTGGAAGTTAACACAATTTATGCTCACCATAACGATTGGTTATTAACAGTACAGAGCCCTCACCCGCTTTTGTTGGTGAGGGCATTGTTACTCACATCCAGTTAGTTTGTTGCTGTCCTGACGCTGTCGGATGTGGTGATGCTGGCACTACTTCACCCGGTGATACGATAAAGCGCTCGACCGTCTTAGCTGTCATAAACGTGGCACTACAGTTGATGTTTGTGCACCGGTGATAGCGCTTCTGTACAATAGCGACTTGTGCGGGCGTGAGCGGCAAAATGGCATTTTGGACAGTGAAACACGGAGAGCACCTCATTGAATTTTCGACGCGCTAATTTTACTCACTTGAACCCTTACACGGGCTTATTTATATTTAACACATTGAAATAAAAGGATTTATTTAAAATCACACCCACACTTTCACTACATCGTTATACAAAGCCTCGTTTACGGGGCTTTAATTTTGAGGGTTATTTACGTTCAAACCCGTATTCGAAGGAAATCTATACAATCTGCTACGTTTATCCCCTTCTACTACTTCATCAATGTAGCAATTGAATTGCAGTATCATATCGCAAAAAGAAAACCTAAATGTCGAGACAAGAATATGCGCGTGAAGGCAGGCAATCTCCAAGACTATTTAAAAGCAACTACTGAAAATGCTTCTTTTCATTATGAAACACATCCTGACCTTATGGGTATGGTTTTAAGAATGGATCAGGTCTTCCATGAAGAGATCTTTGCGGATGACCTTGTGTCAAATCCTTATGCTCAGCTCTTAGCAATGAACTCGTACTCATTGCTACTGAATGGTGTGGGACAGGCCATATCAGGGCACACTGTAGCAATTTTTCCTGTACTAAGAACCGCCCTTGAGTCAGCCTGTTACGCATTCTTAATAGCGAAAAATGAAGAGTTAGGAGTCGTTTGGATAAACAGACATAATTCAGAGAGTGCATTACAGAGGTGTCGCAAAAAGCTTACTGTTAAGAGGGCTTGTGAAAAACTTTCTTCTTTCAGCCCTGAAATGGCTGAATATGTAATGGCTCATTATGATGCTTCTATAGATTACGGAGCCCATCCAAACCAAAAAGCTATACTCAATCACTTATCAGATATCGGCGAAGTGGATTCGAACTTTCACGGTTTTGAACTTACAAGCGTATACGGGGAAAATAGCTGGCATGTAAATTATGCGCTTCTTGTGTGTACAGAGGTCGGTCAGGCAGTTGCATACCTGCTCGCTGCATCCTGCGATAACCATCCACTTCTAAACGACCGTTTAGAAGTCTTTGCTGATTGGTTTGCAGACAAGATTCAGATAGCCGATGAGTTGAATGGTAAACCGATTGACTATCCAATGAACATGTATAGCTCCATAACAGCTTTAAAATAAGCTCAAAGTTGTAATCAACTAATGACGCGTTGAAATAAGATGTTTTGTATGGTCGCACCGACATATCGAACAAAAAGCCCCGCATTTGCGGGGCTTTCTTTTGGTCACATCCAGTGGATTTGTTGCTGGCCTGATTGGGTCGGGTGCGGAGGCGCTGGCACGACTTCACCCGGCGATACAATGAAACGCTCGACCGTCTCAGTGGTGACGAACGTGCAACTGCAGTTGATGTTTGTGCACTGGTGATAACGCTCTTTTGTCGTGTCGGAAAAATAGCGACTTGTGCGAGCGTGGGCGGCGTAATGGCATTTTGGACAGTGAAACATGGCGAGCACCTCAGAGCGTTTTTGATGCATCAATTTTAACCATTAAACCCTTATATATCAAACACATAAATAAACTTTATTGTGTCACATCTTCGCTTTCATACTCCACATCAGAAACCTTAACCTCAAGCTCTAAGCTCGTTGTGTAGCCGTTCCCGTTAAGGCTATGCACCACCCTGCTGATTATCCACGCCTGTTCGTCTATGACGCGCTTAAAGCCCTTGACCGCCACCGGCGTTTCAGGAAATAAATCCGCACGGCCAAACGCCAGCGAGATTGAAAACTCCGCGACGCCGCGCTGCAGTTTGTCCCACTTTGCCTGAGCAGCGCGCATGGCCTGCGACTTCGTGGCGTAGATGGTCGTCAGCTCCAGCACATTGTCATACTCACCGGCCATATACTCACCCTCGCGCGCTTCCTGCTCTTTTTTGGCTTTTGCCTTTGCCGTGGTTTTGGTTGCTTGCGGATGCTGCAGCGCGCGCAGGTGCTGTACCTTTGGTTTGCGTTTGAGCTTCACCTTTTGCTTTTGCGGCTTTGGGTCTTTGGTGTGCAGCCATTTTGCCGTTACGCCGGTGTAGGCTTCCCGGTCAGCGATGGCGAACTGATGCCGGTCGCCGTCGCCGCGCTCGACGGTCATTTGCGGGATAGGCTTGCCACTGGCCGTCTGTGCGCTACCGGCTTTCAGGAATAACAGTTTCCCAAACTTCACCGCGACAGATGCGCCGTTGCGCTCCGCCAGCCTCGCCAGAAATGCCGCGTCAGATTCCTGCGTCTGGTCAATGTGAGGCACGGGGATCACTTTCAGCGTATCCGCCACGCTGACCGTCAGCTTGTTGCGTGCAGCGATGGTCTCCACAATGACCCCGAGCGTGGTGTCATGCCATGACTGTTCCCGGCGTGAATTAAGCGACCCGCGAAAATCAGCGCTGCGCCCCCGGATGGTGAGCGTATCAGGCGCGCCCCGGTGCTCGATTTCATCGACCGTGAAACTCCCTTTATTCAGCAAGGCGGATCCCTGCCAGCCTAACCACAACGTCAGCTTTGCACCGCGCGGCGGCAACTCGACAAGCCCGTCGCTGTCATCAAGCTCGATGTCGAGCTGGTCGGCTTCGAATCCGCGGTTGTCCGTCATGGTCAGGCTGATTAGCCGGTCGCTGAAATTCTGCGTGATATCATCGCCATCGAGCGTCAGCATAAACGCTGGGGCAATCTGCGCCCCGGCCTGAATATTCATACCCGTAATCATCCCGCCAGCCCTCCCAGCCAGTTACCGGCAGACGTCACCAGATTGTCGGCCTGCGTTTTCAGGTCGCCGTAAATCGCCGCGAGCGACTCATCGACGCGTTTCAGCGACAGGCTAAACTCGATTTTTCTGGCCGCGCCGTCGCTGAACAATTCTGTGTGCGTATGGCTCACTTTATCGATGACATACATGCCGTGGATCATGCCCGTTCCGTCAATCAGCGGCCACGCCCTGCCTTCGTCGGCCATCAGCTCGATGGCGGTCAGTGAGAGGCGACCGCCGGTGATTTCGGGGTAGAGCACGCCCGAGAGCGTGCGCGAGGTTTCCCCCTCCCCGAGAAACTGATAGGCCGGTGGTTTGCCGATGCGGTCGTTAGACGCCCAGCGGTAGTCCTTCGAATACTGCATCGACTGATGCGGCAGCGTGCGGCGCTCAAACACAAATAAACCTAAAACCATTAACATGCTTTAGCCCTCATCCATCGTGACGCATACTTGAGCGCTGACGCGCACGGTTTTGCTGGTCGAGTCTTTCGACGGCTTCGCGGAGCTGCCGGTCAAGGTCTGTACCCGGTGCGATGCCACCATGTAGGGTGATGTTATATTCTGGCTTGCTCTGGTCTACGAAGGTCTTCCCGGCAGGAACCGGCACCGGGTGATACCACTGAGAATCGCCAAACAACGGGGTTGGTCTGATACTGGACTCTTTACCTGAACCCGTTGCGGCATTGGCTTTTGCGGCTTTCTGGTCAAGGTCGCTCGACTCTTTATTGATAACCCCGAGTTTTTCCAGCAGCCAGTTAACGCCGCCGCGCAGTTTGTTGAAACTATTGAGCGGTAACATCAGCGCGTCGGCCAGTGCCTTACCGAATAACACCCCCGCATTTTTACAGCTATCGAGCGTCTCCTGCGTTGCCTTCACCGGCGCTATCAGGTCAGTGAACCACTGCCAGACCCCGCGCAATTTATCCATAAATGAATCAAACACCGGCGCGAGAGGGGCAAAGATTTCCGCCACCGGCGCGAAGGCCGCTTTAAGCCCCTCCACCACACCCGAAAAGAAAGCGCTGATGGGCTCCCAGTATTTACGGATGAGCAGCGCACCGGCCACCACGGCAGCGACCACCGCGACCACCGGCAGACTGATTGCCCCTAATGCTGCGACAATGGCACTTCCGGCAGTAGTGAAAACGACGCTCAGCATGCCAGCAGCAGCGATAATCGCGTTTATTCCTGCGATGACAGGCCATGCAATCAGACCAATCCCGCCGAGCACCCCAACCAGCGCCAGACCACCGGCGACAAGGTTAAACAGGGTTTGCGTCAGTTCAGGGTTAGCTTTCGCCCACGCGGCCACCGTTCCAAGCCAGTTGGTCGCGGAAACCGTCAGGCGGCGCAGTGCTGAATCTTCTTTTTCGAAAACCTCAATCTGCAGGTCTTCCCATGCTGACTGCAGGTTTTTTAGATCGCCGTCGAGGTTATCCGTTTGTATTTTCGCAATGCGCTCAGTCGTGCCTTTTGAGTCGCGGATTTGCTGGCGCTTGTTATCGAGCGAGCCATCACCGGCAGCGGCGACGAGTTTAATCGCCCCCTTCATGGCCTCCTCACCAAAGATGACTTTCAGATATTCGCCCTGCTCCGCGGTGCCGAGCTTGTTTTTCGCAAAGGACTTGTGAATATCTTTGAGGATTTTCTCGACCGGCAGCATGTTCCCTTTGCCGTCGCGGGTTTTCACGCCTAATTCTGAAATGGCCTCAACGGCCTTACCTATAGGAGCCTGCAGGCGGTTGAATATGGCACTAGCCCCCGTACCGGCCATCGAGCCTTTAATCCCGTTATCAGCCAGAATGCCGAGCATGGCGGTCGTGTCTTCGATGCTCGCACCTGCAGCCTCAGCAATTGGCGCGACATATTTCATCGCCTCGCCCAGCTCGACGAGGCCGGTGTTTGATGACGTAAAGCCTTTCGTCATCACATCCGCGACACGCTCAATCTCGGTGGTCGGCAGGTTAAATGCCGACTGCATGTTAGTGATAATGTCGGCGGCTTCTGCGATATCCACGTCGGCCGCGAGGCTCAGGTTTACGGTCGAACCGGTCGCAGCCAGCACGTCATCGGCGTTATATCCCGAGCGTGCGAGCGTGGTCTGCGTGCGCGCTACATCACCCGGCGAAAAGGCGGTTGTCGCACCGATATCACGCGCCTGTTGACGAATGGCCGCGAGCTTATCGTCGCCCTTATCGAGCCCGAGGATCGCCTGCGTGCCTGACATCTGCTTATCAAAACCGATACCCGGCGCAATAAAGCGTGACGCACCATAAAGCCCGGCGGTCGCCACCCCGACGCCCACCATCCCGGCATTACGCGCACCGGCGGCGAACTGTTGCCCGGATTCATAGCGGCTTTTTACCGCGCTGAGTCTGGCCTGTTGCTGACTGACGCGCGCCAGTGCATCACGTTGCCGGTTAAGCTGCGCAGTTGTTTCGCTGATGCTGGATTTCAGACGGCGCTCGTCTGCCGACAGCGTGCGGGTGTTTATGCCAGCCTGCGCGAGCTCCGTGCGCTGGCGCTGCACCGACTGCCTGAGCCCGTTATATTTGAGCTGCAGATCAGCGGCGGATTTCTTTGCCGCCTCCCTCGCGCGCGCCCGCGCTTTTGTCGGGGTTTTT
>NZ_JALW01000064.1:0-28282 GCF_000710795.1 Enterobacter sp. T1-1
GGGCATCAGCCCGCACAGATTTTTAAGCAGGGTAGGCATAGCCGCCACTCGGTTCGCGCTTTTCCCTTATGCAGGCAACCACCGCCGATTACCACGGAAAAAACCCGCAGAGCGGTGCGCGCTGAATTTCCGGTTTCTGGAAATATGCCATAAAAAGGAAATAATTAATCGGAGGTGGTTGGCAGAAAGGGATCGGGAAAGAATCGAAAAAGGATCGTTTTTGCCTGGATGATGGGGTCAGCAGGGGAGGGCTGTATGTTGTGTTCTGTGACAAACTGCCCTCAGCCTGTCTCAGGATTCCTGAAATAGCGGAAAACGGAAAGGGCAGGAAATGGAGAACAGTCGAAAACCCGTTTATCCGACATGTCGATAATCGAGGGGCGTGACTCTTTTTCAAAAACGGCTAATGGCTTATCTTGAAACCCTGCTTTTTATAAGTTGAAGATGCTGATTCAGATCCCACCACCATTACACACGGAGTCCAGATAAATGCCTGTTCATAAAATTTCGGCTGCTTTTGGTCAGGATTTGGAAGTTGAGTGGCCATGCCCGGCATGTGGTCAGAAAACTCTGCAGATTGATCAAGAAAGTTTCAAAAAAAATGATTCGCTTGAGAGCCGAAGACTGGAAGAGGAAGAATGGTTTGAACCTGAGCTAGTATCAAGGGTTTTCAGTTGTATGGCGCGGTGTACTCGGGTGAGCTGTGGTGAAGTTGTCGCATGTGTAGGAAAGGGAGGTTTGGATCAGGACTGGAATGACAGGACTCATCAACTCGAGTGTTATCCCTGGTATAAACCTCGGAGCTTTATACCCTCACTACACCCTTTTATTATTCCTGAAAAATGTCCAGGTGTGATTACGGACCCTCTTATGGCCTCATTTTCTGTCTATCTCAGTCAGCCTGGTTCTGCGGCCAACTTAATCAGGATCTCGGTTGAGAGAATGCTGACGGCAATTGATATTCCAGAACATAATAATAAACAAAAACGGATTAATCTTCATCAACGCATTGAGCTTCTCGACGGGCAATATGCCCCTTATATGGACACGCTGATGGCCATTAAATTCCTGGGCAATGCCGGCAGCCATACCTATGATGAAGTGACCACAGACGATATCGAAGCGGCCTTTGAGATCATGGAGTATGTCGTGAATGACCTCTTTTCCGGTCGTAAGGAGTCAATAGACGTCCTCACCAGACGTTTGCACCGCAAGTTTGGAAATCAGTGAAGTACCCGGCCGTATATGCTTCACGGCTGCAGTAGTCGTAGATCATAAAGAGGGATAGTTCAGAGGTTGAAGAACTATCCCGACTAAAGGAATCTGAAGGAATGTTGTTCAAATGGACAACGTACTTACCCGCAAGATAGTCCTAAGGACGATATTAGTTCGACGTATTTATGCACATGTATGTTATGCACTGAGTACAACAAATAAACTAAACGTAACGAATGACTAAGTACCAGGTATAACTTAAATAAGAGATACTTTTTTAGATACTATTTTAATACACACGTCAACTCTGCAATGAAATATATTTTGACTTTCATCAGGCACTCTGGCATTATAATCAAAAAAGATGACCACCCAACTCGACGCTGATTTTGTTGCAGTCTTATTTCGCCAGACGGTGAATGTCAGACCGCAGCTGGCTTCATTACGTGCTGGTTCCGGCATATTGCGATATCTGCACTTAAGTTAAATATTATCTGCACCGCTGACTGGCTTACTTCATTATTCCGGTTTTCGCAGGAAATGGTAACAGAAGCACAGACCTGACCCATTGTGCCAGGCAACGCAGCTGCGAGGGGGGATTCTCTTCGTGAGGGGTTAGCGGAAAGTTGTGCTTAGCACGTGGTAATCGTTGACGCAATAGCGAAATCGGCGAAATAGAAAGAAAATAACTAAAAATACATGTTGACTATTGACAAACATGCTTATTTCAGGGTAAGATGACCTTATTCTGAACATGACAGAGAATACTGTCATGTGGCCGACAGAGGCCAGGGCAACCCAGATTCGAATAATACTATCCGGTTCCCTGTTCTGTTGGCTCAGCCAAGACAGCAGGCACCGGTGCGCCCGGGCCTGCTTTTTTTGTGCCCGAAGAAAGAGCCACGAATCTTTCCCCTCGTTATCTGAGGCCGGATTAGTTCACCCTGAAAACAACTTTCGCGCTTCGCGAATAAGGAAATGAAATGAGCTGACAACTATTGAAGAAGTATCACGTGGCTATTATTGCCAACCACTTTTAAACAATCTGAAGGTTTCTAAATGAAAACTTTAAATGCTGTAAATCGGAGTAGTAAATCAATCACTAATAAAGGAGACTATTATGTCTACAAACAACTTGAAAGAAGCAGTAAATCACAATACCTACAACGCGCCAGTCACCATCAACAACTACTACGGCTGTCCCGTCCCCCCCCCTGAAGAACCACCGGTTGTTCCTGCGAAAAAGAAACGCGGCTGGGTTTTTGAAACCACCAGTATTTTACTTGGAACAGGTATTACCTTATGGCAGTCAATGTACAACGGGGTAATGATGTCAGGCTTGACGGCTATCCTAATCTGGTTGGGGGTGTCTTCAGGGGTAGCGCCAGTATTGGCTACTGGTATCATTGCTTTTGGCGTCTGCGCCGCCCCTACATTGTTGTTAGGTTTGGTTCGTTGGGTCGTAAACCAGAAGTAGTCGGTAGCAAGTTGTATGAGCTAAGGGTAGTAGGGCTACCCTTAGCTCAATATTAATGGTTGTCAGTGCAAAGATCAACCATTGTGATTACATTTCGAATACTGGTGTATTTCTTTTGTAATACATATGGTGATATTTTTTTCTGGCGTTATTTTCAGGGCTGGCTGTTAACCGCGTGTCGCCAGGGGAATATACAGCATAAATCATTCAGTACCCGATATTCTTCACAACATCCGGAACGCCAGCCAGCTCAGTCCGGCTGCTCTTGATATGGTCAAGCTTCTCACACTTCTGGCCATGATTATAGACCACACCAATGCGGTGTCTCTGTCGCCAGCCTGGCTGGCGATGTATGCAATTGGCCGGATGGCCTTCCCCCTGTTCACGCTTAATATGGGCGATGAACGTACAGCTCACCCCGGAACGACTGCAGAAAAGAGCCAATCGGTTGTGGATCTGGGCACTCAACACGCAGCAGGTGTTCAGCCAAGCCTACTGGCATCACCAGCCTTAGTGGAACATTCTTTTCGTGTTCGCAGGCGTCACACAGCTTATTGCCCTGCAATACCGGTACGGCCGGAAAAGAATGCTTACCGGAGATCTGCTCTTGGCCCTCATGATTTGGCCACTGCAGCCGGCAAGCTACGGGCTGGCAGGAATTACGCTGGCCATCAGTATGATAACCTTATCAGACAGCGGTATAACCGAAGTGAAGCGACTGGCAGTCGCTAGCGTCGTGTTATCACTGATTTGTTTAAACGGGTTATCGCATCTCCTGGATCTGCCCGCAGAAACATTATTACTGGCCACGCTGCCTACTCTGGCATTCCCCCTGGCAGTGGTTCCCTTCTGCAGGAAAATCTGTCCTGAGGGCCGCAAGCGTTTCATGCCGCGTAATTTCTTTTATTATGCTTCCGCCGGTCACCTGGGGATAATTGGTCTGATACAGTATACTTTCGCCTAATTAGGGAGGGCGTGATGGCTATCAGTGAGAAAGAGTTGCTTGAGGCAGGTTTCAGTAAGAGCGAAGTGGAGAATTTACAGGGCCGGCTTGCAGCAGGCGGAGGCACCATGCCGCATCTCATCGATGCGCTCTCACGGCGCTTCCGGGTGTCGGTATGGATCACTGTCGCGCTGGTTCTGGTTATGCTGGTCACCCTCATTGCCGGCAGCCGGACACACATTCTTTCCGGGGGCATGAGTTCCCTTGTAGTCCTGATCATTGCCTGGGTGACCTTTCCACCTGCGCTTGGCTGGAAAGCATCCCGCCTGCAGAAGACTATTTCCCGGAAGGCTCGATAGTCAGTAAATCAAGCGCCACCTTGGCTTTAACACCCCATCCCGCTATTTTAAGCGCCATCGCGGGACGTGGTGTGCCGGATACTTTCCTGAAGAAATCAGGCCTGGTCCAGTACCACAGCCGTTGTGCTTCTGGTTTCAGCCTCAGACCATACGCGCCGTAGACTTCACTGAAGAGTGTGATCGCCTTATAGGTCCCCAGACCCTGCTGCCGACTGAAGCCCAGAAATTCAGCGATCTCCATCGAGCCGTCAGCGAAAACTCCCTCCGTCTGCTTATCACCGAGGAGGTTGTGCGCGGCTTCCCGTGAAATCGTGTTGAATCCATTTACGACAATCACCGCGCCGGCCACCACGCCCACCGGCGTCATCGAAGACATCATGACGATCCCACCAAAAATGGCCGCACCGGCCACCACGACGTCGACCGCTGAAATGATGTAGCCCACAATTTTGTTCTCGTCCCGGACAACCTTCACCTCGGCATAGAGTTTTGCATAACCGGTTTTGAGCGAACGGGACTGTTCAAGCAGACTGGTGTTCTCTGCGCGCAATGCCTGCAGGCAGGCCATACAGTCATCATCAGTTTTTGCCCGGCGTGCGGCCTCAAACTGGGCCATGATAAATGCCCTGATCTCATCCACAAACTGAATCCGGATAAAACCATCCTGGAGATGCATAGCCGCCACCGAGTTGGCCGTGTTAACCAGTTTCCTGGCCTCCAGGTTAATCATGGTTTCCGCCCAGGCACGGGAGTTCTGGCCGGGTAAAAGCAACGTGTCCATTTTATCGCCTCGCTGATCAGTTTCAGAAAGCATATTCCCGAAACGATTTTTGACAACAAAAAATGGATATTACCTCGGCAATATTGCAGAACTAACCGATGCCGCATCGCGGCATAGAGTCGCCACCAGGCCAAAAAAATGTATTAGCTATTCAACGCAGGACGCTCGCTAATGGCGATACGCTGTGGCGCGATGGCTTCCGGCACGTTACGGACCAGGTCAATATGCAGCAACCCGTTGGTAAAGGTCGCGCCGGAGACTTCCATATGATCTGCCAGGGTAAAGCTCAGGCTAAACGGCTGAGTCACCAGCCCCTGATGCAGCCATTTGGTCTCGGTTTCTTGTTTTTCCGGCGACCCTTTCACGGTCAGACGCGTGCCTTCGAGCTGGATATCCAGATCGTCCTGGCGGAACCCGGCCAGCGCCAGCGTGATGCGATAGTGGTTATCGTCGCTTTTTTCGATGTTGTACGGCGGAAACGTCTGGTGCTCAGTGGTGCTTTGCAGGGCGTTAGCCAGTTTGTCAAAACCAATCCACTGACGCAGCAGGGGGGATAAATCGTAGTTACGCATACTAAATCTCCTTCTGAGAAGCGAGTTCGGCACAGTTTATTTTTGTGCACAGTTGTTCCTGCAAATCCTTGTGGATTCGCATATGCTCCCGGTTCGGCAAGCAATTCTGAGTGGGCCGCTGACGCGACCCGCGGCATTAATTAATTTCGATACGGCGCGGTTTTTTCTCTTCCGGAATCACACGTTCCAGCTCGATAAACAGCAGACCGTTGACCAGGTTCGCGCCTTTAACATGAATGTTCTCCGCTAACTGGAACTTGCGTTCAAAGTTGCGCTCGGCGATGCCCTGGTAAAGGTAGGTACGTTCTTTCTGCTCGGCCGTATGTGAACCTTTCACCACCAGCAGGTTGTCCTGCGCGGTGATCTCCAGTTCGCTCTCTGCAAAACCGGCGACAGCAATCGCAATGCGGTAGTGGTTTTCATCAACCAGCTCAACATTGTATGGAGGGTAGCCGTTGCTCTGGCTTTGGTTATTTTCTAAATGATTAAACAGGCGGTCAAAACCAATTGCAGAACGGTATAGCGGGGAAAGATCGAAGTTACGCATAAATAAAAGCTCCTGAAATCAGCGAGAAATTTTAGCCTTCCACCATGGACAGGCCATTGCGCCCCCCCGAACACCCATCAGGCGTGTTCGTTATCGGGTTACATTCTTAAAATGGGTCTGGAACCGGTGTTTTCAACCGCGACGTTCGCACTTTTTTTTGCACTTTTGTGCTTCTCGCTTAGACTGGGACAACAGCACAAAGGGTTAAATTGCGATGGCTGCCACAGTGCGGGGTTATTGGGCTATTCATTTTCAACAAGGCTCGCTATAACCCAGAGTTGCAGGTCTATGCAGTGCCATTAACGATGACTGAGTGATGATGAAAAATGTTCTGATTAAGCTGACGACGTTCAGCGGGGTGGTTTTACTTTGCGGGTGTTCGAGCGTGATGTCTCACACCGGCGGTAAAGAAGGAACATATCCGGGGACGCGCGCCAGCGCGGCGATGATCTCCGATGATGACACGAACTGGGGCACCAAATCCCTGGTGATCCTCGATATGCCGTTCACGGCAGTGGCCGATACGCTTTTGCTGCCCTGGGA
This sequence comes from Enterobacter sp. T1-1, assembly GCF_000710795.1. Taxonomy (NCBI): domain Bacteria; kingdom Pseudomonadati; phylum Pseudomonadota; class Gammaproteobacteria; order Enterobacterales; family Enterobacteriaceae; genus Enterobacter; species Enterobacter sp. T1-1. Next base: position 6,438 of record NZ_JALW01000064.1, read on the forward strand.
TATGTTCCGCACGGACAGCTCCGTACGCTCGCGCGTTGAGAAAAGCGAGCAGCAAAATCTGGCAACCAACGCCGTTATCCCGCCCGCCGAGATGCCGCGACGCTAATCCTGTACGGTTTCCGTTAGCCACAGCTGGCGGAAACCCTCTTTCTCCTCCATCCATGCAATAGCGCGCCCGTCCGGGGAAAAGACGACCGCATCGGCAGACGGCGGATTGCCGTGATCGGACGTCAAAAACGTGACCTCTCCGGTCTGCGCATCGCAGCAGGCGATACGATTTTCCAGCACAAATCCCAGACTGTCGCCCGAAGGATGCCAGTTGAATGCCGACTGGATACCGCTTTCGGTATGCGTTAACTGACGCGGCTCGCCCCCCTCCGGTGAGACCAGCCACAGCTGGACAATGCCGTTATCATCACGCATCAGAAAAGCAATCTGCGTACCCTGCGGGTTGCTGCGCACCCAGTGGCGCGGCACGTTCACCAGCCCCGGATACACCTTTTGATGGGTAAAGGTCAGACGGCGCTGCAGCACGCCAGCAGGCGGCGCTGGCATCGTCTCTGGCGTGCCCTGCAATGGCGCATCGCCTGTCTGTTTCCAGCCCTGCTCGTCTTTTGGCAGATCGACAATAAACAGTTCAGGCACTTTTTCGCCTTTCACAGACAGGGTATCGCCAATAAACGCCAGCCTGCCGTTGCCCACCCAGCCCTCTTCATAGGCGCGGTTGATCTCATCACTGCCCGGCTGTGGGTTTGGCGTCGTGCGGCTTACCAGCACGCTCCAGAAGGTGCCCGGATATTCATGAGGATGGTTGCCCTGCGGGGTGACCGGGCCAAAGGGTGCGGCGACGCCAACGTTACGTAAATCGAGCTTTGGATCGCGCTCATGCAACACATGGTCGTTATAGGTGAAGCTGACGAACTGCCCGTTTGGGCTAAAGACGTGTACATGGCTACCGCCACGGAGTGCGCCTGCGGTATAGGGCGCGGTGATATCCATGGCATCGAGGTTGCTCGCCTGGCCGTTATGGACAATCACGCCCTGGCGATGGTGAAAATCGTATTGCCAGTCTGCATCCGGGTTTTTCGGGCCGTGGATAAAGACGTATTTGTCTTGTGCAGGATGAACGGTCACCACCCCGACATGCGCGCCGTGCGTGGCACGATAAATCACCTCAACCTCGCCCGTACCGACGTTTACCCGCTCTATGGTTTCGCCGGTGAACGATGCCCCGGACGGGCGCACATCGTAGACCAGCCACTGGCTGTCCGGTGTCCAGGTATTGATATTGGTGAGCTGGTGGTTGCGGGAAGCAAAGGTGATTTGTTTCATGGGATACCCTGATGCGCAGTTATCACATCAGGGTAAAACATCCGAAGGGATTAGCCTACTCGTTTCACGTCGCCGACCAGCAGGATGTAGGAGAGCGCGCCAATCAACGCCACGGCAGAGATGTAGACCAGGGCCGGGCCAAAGCCGTAGTCCTGCGCCAGGTAGCCGATGACCAGCGGCACAGTGATCCCGCCGAGTCCACCGACGAAGTTGAACACACCACCGGTCAGGCCAATCAGACGCATCGGCGCCAGAGACGACACCAGCGACCAGGTGATAGAGGCAAAACCGTTGCCGAAGAACGCGAGCGCCATCAGGGTCATAATCCACACCGGATCGTTGGTGTAGTTGGCGCCCATGATACAGGTTGAGATCAGCAGCCCGCAGATAATCGGCGTTTTACGCGCAACACCTAATGAGACGCCTTTTTTGACCAGCTTATCCGCCAGCCAGCCCGAGAGCAGCACGCCAAAGAATGCGGCAAGGAACGGCACGGTGGTCATAAAGCCCGCCTTCAGCGCGGTAATCCCCTTTTCCTGGGTGAGGTAATTCGGGAACCAGGTCAGGAAGAACCACAACGTCGACGTAACCGCAAACTGACCGAGATAAACCCCCACCAGCTTACGATGGAAGACCAGCTTCCAGTCCGCGCGAGTCAGCGGCTGACGCGCCTCCTTTTTCACTGGCGCATCGCCGTCTACCAGGCCGCCACCGTCGCGGATGTAGTCCAGCTCCGCTTTGCTGATATTTTTTGTCAGACGTGGCGGTTGATAGACCTTGAACCAGATCAGGGACCAGATAATGCCGATCCCACCAGTGACGATAAACACCCAGTGCCAGCTTAGCAACTCCTGGATCCAGATTAACAGCGGGGTCAGGAACGCCAGGCCGACAAACTGCCCGGAGGTGTAAAAGCCCACCGCAGAGGCACGTTCATGCTCCGGGAACCAGCTGGTGACCATACGGTTGTTGGTGGGGAACGCGGGTGCCTCGAAAACGCCGGTGATAGCACGCAGGCCAATCAGCGACATCAGCCCGGTCGCGAAGCCCTGGAACAGGGTCGCCACGGACCAGCCTAAAATGGCGATGAAGTAGGTCAGACGCGACCCCACTCGGTCGAGGAACCAGCCGCCCGGGATCTGGCAGAGCGTATAGAGCCAGGCAAACGCCGAGAAGACGTAGCCCATTTCCGCCTTGGTGATCCCAAACTCTTCCTGAATATGGGCCGAGGCCACGGCAAGGTTGGCGCGGTCAACATAGCAAATGACCACGGTAATAAAGATCATGATTAGCGTCAGGTAGCGGCGACGCCCGGTCTTTGTAGCAGTAACTGGAATATCCATCGCAATCTGTCTCCAGATTTTGGGCATAGCGAAGCCGCTCACCATGCCCTGTAATTTACAGAGGGTTATATTTTTGTATGTACGTTTTTATTGCCCGGTGGCGCTTCGCTTACCGTGCCTACGAGAGAGTAGGCCGGATATCCGGCGATTTACCACTCGGCTACGGAGCCATCTTCATGACGCCACAGCGGGTTACGCCAGTCCGGCGCATTTTTACTGAGCTCAATGACTTTGGCTTCGTCAATGTCTACGCCAAGGCCCGGCTTCATTAATGGTTTGAAGAAACCGCCTTCCATGCTGAAGTCTTCTTTGTTTTTCACAAAGTCGAGCAATTCCGCGCCCTTGTTATAGTGAATACCCATGCTCTGTTCCTGGAACACGGCATTGCGGGAGACAAAATCCACGTGCAGGCAGGCCGCCAGCGCAACGGGCCCCAGCGGACAGTGCGGTGCCAGCGCCACATCGTAGGCTTCTGCCATCCCGGCAATTTTGTAGCATTCGGTGATACCGCCCGCATGGGAGAGATCCGGTTGCAGGATGGCAATACCGCCTGCTTCCAGCACGCGTTTGAACTCGAAGCGCGAGAACATACGCTCACCTGCGGCGATAGGAATATGGGTCTGTTCAGCCAGTTTCGGATAGTACTCCGCCTGCTCGGCCAGGACGGGCTCTTCAATAAACAGCGGACGATAGGGCTCCAGCTCTTTAATCAGCACTTTGGCCATTGGCGCACTGACGCGTCCGTGGAAGTCCAGACCAAACTCAATCTCGTTACCGAAAGCTTCACGGATTTGCGCCACGGTATTCACCGCCCGGTCCACCGCGCGCGAGTTGTCAATCACGCCCATCTCTTCACAGCCGTTAAGCTTAAAAGTATCGAAGCCGATATTGCGCAGCTGCGTAATGCCGTCGATCACTTCCGCAGGGCGGTCGCCACCCACCCAGCTGTAGGCTTTGATTTTGTCGCGTACCAGGCCGCCCATCAGCTGCCAGACCGGGGTATTCAGCACTTTGCCTTTGATATCCCACAGCGCCTGGTCAATACCGGCGATGGCGCTCATCAGGATTGGGCCACCGCGATAAAAGCCCGCCCGGTACATCACCTGCCACAGGTCGTTAATGCGTGCCGGATCCTGTCCAATCAGGTATTCCCCCAGTTCATGCACCGCGGCCTCCACAGTGCGTGCGCGCCCTTCTATCACCGGTTCACCCCAGCCAACCACGCCTTCATCGGTTTCAATTTTCAGGAACATCCAGCGCGGGGGTAAACGGTACGTGGTGAGTTTGGTTATTTTCATTGCACTGCCTCTCGATACGCTTTCACAAATGCTGCCGCCTGCTGCGCGGTACGCTCAACGGACTGTCCGGCGCGATAGAGATCGCTGCCCAGCCCCGCGCCCACACAACCGGCGTTAATCCACTGCGCCAGGTTTTCTGGCGTCACGCCGCCCACGGCAAAGACCGGCACGCTGGCGGGCAAGACCGCTTTCAGTGCTTTGATATAGTCAGGACCAAAGGCTGAAGAGGGGAAAATTTTGAGCGACTGCGCACCCGCATCGAGGGCGGTAAAGGCTTCGGTTGCCGTCGCGCATCCTGGACACACGGTCATCCCATGGCTCACCGCGCGGCGGATCACCTCGGGGTTGATGTTGGGGGTGACGATGAGCTTGCAGCCCATTTTTGCCAGCCTCTCCACCTGCTCCGGCTGCAAGACGGTTCCAGCGCCAATCAGCGCTTTATCACCAAAGGCCTCCACCACTGTCGGAATACTTTTTTCCCATTCGGGGGAGTTGAGCGGGATTTCCACCGCGTCGAATCCAGCGTCGATCACGGCACCGACGTGCGCCAGCGCCTCGTCGGGGGTAATGCCGCGCAAGATTGCGATAAGGGGAAGACTAGTTTGCCACTGCATGAGCGATGCTCCTTATTCCTGCCTGAAATGCCGTGTCGCCGGATACCGTTGATACTTCACGGCCAATCGCGCGAAACGCCTGCTCGTAGCGCGACGTCAGCGCTGCACCAGCAACAATCGTGACAGCCTGCTCGCACCCGACGAACTCACGCATGCTGGCGACTTCTGCGCCAATCAGCAGGCCAGAAAGAAACTCGCTGACCTGCTCGCGCGGGAGATTTCCCAGCACGTGCGAGGCGCGAACCTCAAAAAGTTGCGGCAAAACATCAGGAGAAGCGATCCCACGAGCAAGGCCAGCAGCAAACGCCTCCGGCGACGGAACCTGCTCCGGTAAACCGGCCCCCAACAGCGAATGATTAAGCAGCAAATGGTGCAATTCGCCGGTCATTACGGTGCGAAAATCGTGGATATGCTCTGCATCTGCCTGGACCCACTTGCAGTGCGTGCCGGGCATGACGTAGACAGAAGAAGGAGAAAGCGTGCGCGCACCGAGCAGCTGTGTCTCTTCACCGCGCATCACGTTATGGTTATCGTCGCGCGAGACGCACAAACCGGGAACAATCCAGATATTGTCGCCAACGGACGTTAACTGCTTGCCAATGGCGGAGAAAGAGACAGGAACAGGCAGATAAGGCGCGATTTTCCAGCCCACGTTGCTGCCCACCATCCCCGCCATCACCACGGGCGTGGCGCTGTCGCGCCAGTTTTGTGTCACCTCTGCTAACACCGCCTCGGGGGATTTTCCGTTCAGACGCGTCACGCCTGCTTCTGATTGCCTTCTCTCCAGGCACTGCTCGCCCTGGTACAGCCAGGCGCGCAGATTGGTCGATCCCCAGTCAATTGCGATGTAGCGTGATGTCATGTGATTTCCTTCAGCCTTCGTGTTGAGCTGGCAATCATGGTGAGCGCCGCCTGCTCTGCCGCATCGCCGTCCTGATGCCGTATCGCATCGAACAGCGCTTTATGTTCCTGGAGCGTTTTTGGCATATTGGCCTCATCACCCATCCAGGTACGTTCAAATACTGCTCGCTGTAGCGAGCTGATCGCCACGCTAAGCTGCTGTAACACCGGGTTATGCACCGACTGCAGTACCGCCTCGTGGTAGCGAATATCCGCCTCGTTAAATGCCTCACGGTTCTGGTTATTGGCGATCATGTCGTTCAGCGCCGACTCAATCTGCGCCAGGTCACCTGAGGTGGCGCGCTCTGCCGCCCAGCGGGCGATAGCCGGTTCTACCAGGTTTCGTACCTCGCTCATGGCGCCAATCAGCCGCGGGTCGTAATCGTTTTCCAGTACCCACTGCAGAACATCGGTATCGAGGTAGTTCCACTGGTTACGCGGGGCAACAAACGCGCCGCGATAGCGTTTCATTTCAATCAGCCGCTTCGCCATCAGCGAGCGGAACACTTCCCGGATGATGTTGCGGGAGGTTTCAAACTCCTCACACAGTTCTGCCTCTGCCGGCAGCGGCGAGCCGGGAACATATTTGCCACCCACAATCTGTGTACCCAGCGTGATGACAATGCGATCGGTTTTATTGAGAGTCATGGAGAGTCCTTGTGCTCTGTAAGTCCATCACTACTTTACCGCGACCGCTGAATTTCGCCTCACTTTTGCAGTACAAACGTGAGGCCTTTCGCCTTTGCTGTGATGACAATGTAGTACAATCATTTAATGTTGTACTACAATCAAGATCACAAAAAGAACAATTCAATAAACTCAGGGCCAAAAAAAGCCCCGGTTGATAACCGAGGCTGATGATTAAGGGCGACTGCTAAGACAGGACAAATTTCTCAATCGCGTAAGCCACGCCGTCTTCCAGGTTAGATTTGGTGACGAAGTTCGCCACTTCTTTCACTGACGGGATGGCGTTTTCCATCGCCACGCCCATACCCGCGTATTCAATCATTGCGATGTCGTTTTCCTGATCGCCCAGGGCCATGATCTCCTCAGGCTTAATGCCCAGCGCGTCGGCAAGCGACTTCACGCCGGTGCCCTTATTGACGCGTTTATCGAGGATTTCGAGGAAGTACGGTGCGCTTTTCAGCACGGTGTATTTCTCTTTGACCTCCGCCGGGATGCGCGCAATGGCTTTATCGAGGATCTCTGGCTCATCGATCATCATCACTTTCAGGAACTGAGTGTTCGGATCCATTTTTTCTGCTTCACAGAACACCAGCGGAATGGTGGCGACATACGATTCGTGCACGGTGTAATAGCTGATGTCGCGGTTAGCGGTGTAGAGCGTTGTACGATCGAGCGCGTGGAAGTGAGACCCGACTTCACGGGACAGTTTTTCCAGGAACAGATAGTCATCATAATTCAGCGCGGTTTGCGCAACCGTGCTGCCGTCCGCCGCTTTCTGCACCAGCGCGCCGTTATAGGTGATGCAGTAATCACCCGGCTGATTCATGTGTAGCTCTTTGAGGTAGCTGTGCACGCCCGCATACGGACGCCCGGTGGTCAGTACCACATTCACGCCCTTTGCGCGCGCCGCGGCGATTGCGTTTTTAACGGCTGGAGAGATAGTGTGGTCTGGCAGCAGCAGCGTGCCGTCCATATCGATTGCAATGAGTTTGATAGCCATGAGGTCCCCGGGATAAATGAGTGCTACCTCATGCTAACGCGATTAAGCACACAAAAATAGAGCTACATTGCGCAACAGAAAACCCCTTTTTCCGCAATCCCGGGGAACGTTGACTCACTCGCGGGTGAGGACGATTTTACCAAACGCGCCGCGATCGAGGTGTTCCAGCGCCTGCTCCAGCTGGTCAAAACGGTAGCGCTGCTCAATGACCGGTTTCAGCCCTGTCACTTCCACGGCGCGGACAAACTCTTCCAGCGCACGGCGATGCCCGACACCAATCCCCTGAATAACCGGGGATTTCAGCAACAACTCACCCGCTGATAGCGTAATCTCGCTCCCGGCCAGCACGCCAATCACCGAGATGCGTCCATGAACGGCGACGGCACGCAGGGAGTGCTGCAGGTTTTCTCCCCCCACGGTTTCAATTATGTGGTCAATGCCGCGATCCTGAGTCAGCGTTAAAAGCGCTTCAGCCCAGTCGCCTTTCAGCCGGTTGATACCCCGATCGGCTCCCAGTTTTTTAGCCCGCGCCAGCTTTTCATCACTCCCCGAGGTCACGTAAACCTCTGCACCGAGTGCTTTTGCAATTTGCAGTGCGAAAATCGCCACGCCGCCGGTGCCTTGTACCAGCACCGATTGTCCGGCTCGCAAGTTCCCGCGCTCCACCAGCGCAAACCAGGCGGTTAGCCCTGCACAAGGTAATGTGCTGGCCTCAACGTCATCCAGGTTTTCCGGAGCGGCCACCAGCCCGTTTTCATTCACGATCGCGTACTCAGCCAGCATCCCCGGGAAGTACCCTCCGCTCGTTTTATAGGGCAAATGACGGGCATTCGCCTGCGGCCTGCCGTCGATCCACTCCGGGAAGAACGTCGAGATGACGCGAGCGCCGGGTTGAAAACGCGTCACGCCTTCACCAATGCTGTCCACCACGCCGGCCATGTCAGACGCCGGTGTGAACGGGAAGGAAAGCGGGATCGGCATCATGCCTTCAATCACCATTTTATCGCGATAGTTGAGCGCAACGGCATTCACCCGCACGCGCACTTCGCCTGGACCTGGCTTCGGAACAGGTTCCTGGGTGAGTTTAAGATTCTCCCGTCCGAGAGCGTTCATTGACCAGCGTTGCATTGTCTCTGCCATCGTTTTTCTCCTGCCGTTAAATAAGCTTCAGTATCGACAGTCTACCGTTGACTCCTTGTTGCCAGTGGCGATAACTTTTCCCACTATTGACGCCATAATGGAAACAATCCATGACCAGTACGCTGAAGGATATTCCCGTTTTCGTGGCCGCCGTGGAGGCGGGCAGTTTTGCGCAGGCCGCGATCCGCCTGCATTTGTCGCGCTCCGCGGTGGGAAAAAGCATCGCTCGCCTGGAAGAGCGGCTGGGAGTCCGTCTGTTTCACCGCACCACCCGCAGCCAAAGCCTGACCGATAACGGGGCGCTTTTTTACGAGCGCTGCCTGCGTGCGCTGGAGGAGATTAGGGGCGCGGAGTCGCTGCTGGAAACGGGGAAGCAGCAGGTCAGCGGCCGCCTGCGTGTGGCCATGCCGGTGCTGTTTGGTCGCCAGTGCGTCGCGCCACTGCTGATAGAACTGGCGCAGGAACATCCCGGTCTTGAACTGGAAATGTCATTCAGCGACCGCGTGGTGGATCTCGTTGAGGAAGGGTTTGATATGGCGGTGCGCAACGGCACGCTGCAGGACAGTAGCGTTCTGGTCGCCAGAAGGCTGGGAGAACACCGCATGGTGCTCTGTGCTGCGCCAGAATATCTGCAAAAAAGCGGTCAGCCAGACACCGTTGCTGATTTACCCCACCATACTGCCATTAACTATCTGCGGGCAGGCAGAGTGTTACCCTGGCAGCTAATGGATAACGAAGGGAGATCGCACACCTTTACTCCCCGCTCATCCCTCAATATGGATGATTTACAGGCGATTTGCGACGCAGCGCTGGCAGGATACGGCATTGCATGGTTGCCCTGCTGGATGGCCCGCAGAGAAATACAGCAGGGGAAACTCATCCCGCTTTTAAAGCAGGCGCCAGACGTACGCTTCGACGTTCATGCAGTCTGGCAACAAACGCCGCATCTGCCACTCAGAGTCAGAATTGCCATCGATACGCTTGCCAGCCGTTTACCGTCAGTGCTGTCGCTGGATATGCCTGCGCCCAAAAAAAAGCCGCGCTAAATGCGCGGCCTGAGTCGTGCTGTATAACAACGATTAAATATCGATATTCGCCGCTTTCAGTGCGTTCTCTTCGATGAAGGCACGACGAGGTTCAACCGCATCGCCCATCAGGGTCGTGAACAGCTGGTCGGCAGCAATCGCGTCTTTAACGGTAACGCGCAGCATGCGACGGCTTTCAGGATCCATGGTGGTTTCCCACAGCTGATCCGGGTTCATTTCGCCCAGACCTTTATAACGCTGGATTGAGAGGCCGCGACGGGACTCTTTCACCAGCCATTCCAGCGCCTGTTCGAAGCTGGCCACCGGCTGGCGACGTTCGCCACGTTCGATGAACGCATCGTCTTCAATCAGACCACGCAGTTTCTCGCCGAGAGTGCAGATACGACGGTATTCCGGGCCGGTCACAAACTCGTGCTCCAGCGGGTAATCGGTATCGACGCCGTGGGTACGCACGCGAATAATCGGCTCAAACTGCTGCGCAGCGTTCTGCTGAACGTCGAACTTCCACTGGCTACCGTGCTGCTCTTTCTCGTTCAGCTCGCTCACCAGCGCGTTCACCCAGCGGGTCACCGCCTGCTCGTTGCTCAGATCGGCTTCAGTCAGGGTTGGCTGATAGATCAGCTCCTTCAGCAGCGCTTTTGGATAGCGACGCTCCATACGACCAATCATTTTCTGCGTGGCGTTGAACTCAGATACCAGACGCTCCAGCGGCTCACCTGCCAGTGCCGGAGCGCTGGAGTTCGCATGCAGGGTCGCACCATCAAGTGCGATCGCGATTTGGTACTGATCCATCGCGTCGTCATCTTTGATGTACTGTTCCTGTTTGCCTTTCTTCACTTTGTACAGCGGCGGCTGTGCAATGTAGACGTGGCCGCGTTCAACGATTTCCGGCATCTGACGGTAGAAGAAGGTCAACAGCAGCGTACGGATGTGCGAGCCGTCGACGTCCGCATCGGTCATGATGATGATGCTGTGATAGCGCAGCTTGTCCGGGTTGTATTCGTCACGACCAATGCCGCAGCCCAGCGCGGTGATCAGCGTCGCCACTTCCTGAGAAGAGAGCATTTTATCGAAACGCGCTTTCTCAACGTTGAGGATTTTACCTTTCAACGGCAGGATGGCCTGGTTCTTACGGTTACGGCCCTGCTTCGCAGAACCGCCCGCGGAGTCCCCTTCCACAAGGTACAGTTCGGACAGCGCCGGGTCGCGTTCCTGGCAGTCAGCCAGTTTGCCCGGCAGACCCGCTAAGTCCAGCGCGCCTTTACGGCGGGTCATTTCACGGGCTTTACGCGCCGCTTCACGGGCACGCGCTGCATCGATAATTTTACCGACAACAATTTTCGCGTCGTTCGGGTTTTCCTGCAGGTAGTCGCTCAGCAGTTCGTTCATCTGCTGTTCAACCGCCGATTTCACCTCAGAGGAGACCAGCTTGTCTTTGGTCTGTGAGGAGAACTTCGGATCCGGCACTTTCACGGAGACAACAGCAATCAGGCCTTCACGGGCGTCATCACCGGTGGCGCTGACTTTCGCTTTTTTGCTGTAGCCTTCTTTGTCCATGTAGGCGTTCAGGGTACGGGTCATCGCCGCACGGAAGCCCGCAAGGTGCGTACCACCGTCACGCTGTGGAATGTTGTTGGTGAAGCAGTAGATGTTTTCCTGGAAACCGTCGTTCCACTGCAGAGCCACTTCCACGCCGATACCGTCTTTTTCAGTAGAGAAATAGAAGATATTTGGGTGAATTGGCGTTTTGTTCTTGTTCAGGTATTCAACGAACGCTTTGATACCACCTTCATAGTGGAAGTGGTCTTCTTTGTTGTCGCGTTTGTCACGCAGACGAATTGAGACGCCGGAGTTCAGGAACGACAGTTCACGCAGGCGTTTTGCCAGGATGTCGTACTCGAACTCGGTGACGTTGGTGAAGGTTTCGAGGCTCGGCCAGAAACGCACCATGGTACCGGTTTTTTCGGTATCGCCGGTCACGGCCAGCGGCGCTTCAGGCACACCGTGCTGATAGATCTGGCGGTGAATTTTGCCTTCGCGCTGGATAACCAGTTCCAGTTTCTGCGACAGGGCGTTTACCACGGAAACACCTACGCCGTGCAGGCCGCCGGAGACTTTATAGGAGTTATCGTCAAATTTACCGCCTGCGTGCAGAACGGTCATGATCACTTCTGCAGCAGACACGCCCTCTTCCGGGTGGATACCGGTCGGGATACCACGGCCGTCATCCTGTACGGAAACGGAGTTATCGGCGTGGATGGTGACGATAATGTCTTTACAGTGACCCGCGAGCGCTTCGTCGATAGCGTTATCTACCACCTCGAATACCATGTGGTGCAGACCGGTGCCGTCATCCGTATCGCCGATATACATACCCGGGCGCTTACGCACCGCATCCAGCCCTTTCAGGACTTTGATACTGGAGGAGTCATAAGAATTCGACATCAACGTTTCTCGCTCATTTCAACTTGGGTTAATCCGTTATTTTACCCTTTTCCACGGTAAACATCTTCGAATTTTCGTCCGACATGTCCATAACGTGTTCAGCGCTAATGGCGCTGACGAAAACCTGCGACTGCGTGGCTTTCAGGCGGCTGGCAAGCAGCCCGCGCCGCGCGTCGTCAAGTTCCGAGGCAAAATCATCTATCAGGTACAGGCAGCGTCGCCCGCTTTCGCGGGTGAGGAACTCCCCCTGCGCCAGGCGCAGCGCGCACATCAGGAGCTTGAGCTGCCCGCGCGACAGAGTGTCTTCTACCGGCGCACCGTCAGCACGAATGCGGAAATCCGCCTTGTGCGGGCCGTGCGCGGTGTAGGTCAACATACGGTCGCGCTCGAAGTTTCTCTCCAGCACCTCGGCATAATCCGTCTCTTTTTCCCAGCCGCGCTGGAAGGAGAAGGTGAGAGAAAATTCAGGTAAAAACTGTTTACAGGTGTCGGCCATATCTTCGGCGATGCCTGCGCTGTATTCGGCACGCCAGCGGCTGATTTGTTCCGCAAGAGGAATTAATTCCATGTCCCACGGGCGCAGCTGGGCGTAGCGCGTGACCTGGCGCAATGCGGCGTTACGCTGCTTAAGCAGACGCTTCAGGTTGCTCCAGGCGTTAAAGAAACCGGCTTCGTTGTGAAAGCATCCCCAGTCGAGGAACGCTCTTCTGTATTTGGGGCCGCCGTTGAGTAAAGTAAACCCCTCCGGCGTGATCAGCTGCATCGGCATCAGCAGCGCCAGCTCCGCCACTTTGTGGCCGTCGGTACCGTCGATGCGCACCTTGCTGTCGCCCTGCTTGTCTTTGGTCAGGCCAATGGCGGTTTCCCGCTCCTCACCCTGCAAACGCCCGTGCAGGACAAAGGATTCCTGTTCGTGGCGAATCACGCGACCAATCTGCAAACTGCGAAACGCCCGGCCATGGCCGAGCGTATAGATGGCTTCAAGCACGCTGGTTTTGCCGCTGCCGTTTGCGCCAACCAGGAAGTTAAAGCCAGGGGATAAAGCGAGATCCGCGCTTTCGATATTGCGAAAGTCGCGGATCAACAGACGGGTGAGCGACATTACAGTCTCATTGGCATAACAACATACGCAGCCGACTGTGATGCGGCATCTTCAATCTGTACGCTCGAAACGGAGTCAGTCAGCAGAATGCGAACGTTCTCGCATTTCAGTGCATTCAGCACGTCCAGCACGTAGCTGACGTTAAACCCGATTTCCATCTCAGCCCCGGCGTAGGTGACGTCCAGAATCTCTTCTGCCTCTTCCTGCTCCGGGTTGTTGGCGGTGATTTTGATCTGGTTTTCACTTACGTACAGGCGCACACCGCGGAATTTCTCGTTCGAGAGAATGGCCGCACGGGCAAATGCCTGCTTGAGGCTATCGCAACCCGCTTCCAGCGTTTTGTCCGGGTTCTTCGGCAATACGCGGCGATAATCCGGGAAACGACCGTCAACCAGCTTGGATGTGAAGACGAAATCGCCCACGTGAGCGCGGATGTTGTTGCTGCCGATCTGCACGCGCAGCGGCGTGTCGCCACCGTCGAGCATACGCATCAGCTCAATTACGCCTTTACGCGGCACGATCACCGAATGGTTTGGTAGTGAGTCGCCAATTGGCATGGAACAGACCGCCAGACGGTGGCCGTCGGTGGCCACGGTACGCAGCTCTTCCCCTTCGGTTTCGAACAGCATGCCGTTTAAATAGTAACGAACGTCCTGGTGCGCCATAGAGAACTGCGTGGCTTCAATCAGACGCTTCATCGTCGCCTGCGGCAGGGTGAATTCGACTTCACTTTGCCAGTCGTCAAGGTTCGGGAAGTCCGCAGCAGGCAGCGTGGAGAGGGAGAAACGGCTGCGGCCAGAACGCACCAGCATGCGGTCGCCTTCCAGCTGCACCGCGATCTCTGCGCCTTCCGGCAGCCCGCGGCAGATATCAAAGAATTTACGTGCCGGAACCGTGGTCGCGCCTGCGTCATGCGGCTGAGTCAGCGTAACGCGCGCGATCATTTCCATTTCCAGGTCTGTGCCGGTCAGCGACAGCGTACCGTCCGCGACCTGAAGCAGCAGGTTTCCGAGAATAGGCAGCGTTGGGCGGCCACCTAATGGGCCACTCACCTGTTGCAGCGGTTTTAATAAATGTTCACGTTCAACGGTAAATTTCATAGCGTCACGATGATAATGTTCTGATTAAATTGGAAAAATCTTCTTTTATGTCGTGGCTTTCTTCGCGTAACTGCTCAATCTTGCGACAAGCGTGCAGCACGGTCGTATGGTCACGGCCACCAAACGCATCGCCGATCTCCGGCAGACTGTGGTTGGTTAACTCCTTTGCCAGCGCCATCGCCATCTGACGCGGGCGCGCCACCGAGCGGGAACGACGTTTAGACAGTAAATCTGCCACTTTGATTTTGTAGTACTCGGCCACCGTCTTCTGAATGTTGTCGATAGTGACCAGTTTTTCCTGCAGTGCCAGCAGATCGCGCAGCGCTTCACGCACAAAATCGATAGTGATCGCGCGGCCGGTAAAGTTGGCATTGGCGATGACGCGGTTCAGCGCCCCTTCCAGCTCACGAACGTTGGAACGCAGACGCTTGGCAATAAAGAACGCCACTTCACCCGGCAGGCGAATGTCGTTCTCATCGGCTTTTTTCATCAGGATCGCGACGCGGGTTTCCAGTTCCGGCGGCTCGATCGCCACGGTCAGGCCCCAGCCGAAGCGGGATTTCAGACGATCTTCCACACCGTTGATCTCTTTTGGATAACGATCCGAGGTCAAAATGATCTGCTGGTTACCTTCCAGCAGCGCATTGAAGGTGTGGAAAAACTCCTCCTGCGATCGTTCTTTATTCGCAAAGAACTGAATGTCATCGATCAGCAGCGCATCAACAGAACGATAATAGCGTTTAAACTCTTCGATCGCATTGTTTTGCAGGGCCTTTACCATGTCCTGAACGAAGCGCTCGGAGTGCATATACACCACTTTCGCATTTGGCTTGCGCGCCATAATGCCGTTACCCACCGCGTGCAGAAGGTGCGTTTTACCCAGACCCGTGCCGCCATAGAGGAACAGCGGGTTATAGGCTCCACCGGGGTTGTCTGCCACCTGGCGAGCCGCCGCGCGTGCCAGCTGGTTCGATTTACCTTCCACGAAGTTATCGAAGGTGTGTTTGACGTTAACGTTAGAGCGGTAGGTCGGTTCTGCCGGGGCAGGCACATTATCCCAACCCGGACGTGCAGCAGGAGCAACGCGAGGAGCCGGAGCGGGTGCCGCCTGAGCAGGCGCTGCCACGTTTACGGTTTCGCGCACCGTCTGGGTGACCGGCTTTGTGCCCACTTCAAAGCGCAGCTGCGGGGCATCTGACCCGCAGAAATCATTCAGCAGTCCGTTGATGTTATTAAGGTACTTGTCCCTTACCCAATCGAGCACAAAACGGTTTGGCGCATACAAAGCCAGCGTGTTATCGCTCAGTTCCGCCTGCAACGGGCGGATCCACATACTGAATTCTGTGGCTGGTAACTCATCCTGCAATCGGGCAAGACACTGCTGCCAAAGCGAAAGTGACACGGCGGACTCCACTCGAACAATAAAAGAAAACTATTGAATATTCATGATTGTTGGCGCACATCGACATGACCCAATGAGGGGGATGTGCGAACCGCTATCTGCGGTTATACACGCCATCGTTGAAACAACCTGAACGATATTGTGTTTATGCCCGGCCAGGATCGCTGGATCCCGATCGGGACCGCGGATCATAGCCTAAACTGAGCCAGAGATCTTCTGTTTCTCACAGATTCTTCCCGATTTATCCACAGGAAGATCCGAAACCGGGTAAGTGTAAACGATCCTGGCGGGAGTGCCCCACGATTTAGCCCGCATATTGGAAAATTTAATGAGAACAGACAATTTTTTGCTTAAATGATCTAACGAAGATCCAGGACGATCCTTGCGCTTTGTTGATGAGACCGTATAATCCTCGACCCGGCGCGTGATGCTCTTCTTCCTGCGTC
Source organism: Enterobacter sp. T1-1 (assembly GCF_000710795.1). Classification (NCBI taxonomy): domain Bacteria; kingdom Pseudomonadati; phylum Pseudomonadota; class Gammaproteobacteria; order Enterobacterales; family Enterobacteriaceae; genus Enterobacter; species Enterobacter sp. T1-1. The sequence goes on from NZ_JALW01000064.1 coordinate 22,293, forward strand.
GTCCGTTGCTCATTTTCCATGCGAAATCGTGCGGAAATACGCGGGAAATAAGGAAAGAGAATTGACTCCGGAGTGTACAATTATTACAATCCGGCCTCTTTAATCACCCACGCTGAGGCGTTAGTCGTTCGAATCTCGTTCGGGTATACGCAAAAGTCAGTGAATTTATTCAAGTTTAGGTAGAAATCGCCATGAAACGCACTTTTCAACCGTCTGTACTGAAGCGCAACCGTTCTCACGGCTTCCGTGCTCGTATGGCTACTAAAAATGGTCGTCAGGTTCTGGCACGTCGTCGTGCTAAAGGCCGCGCTCGTCTGACCGTTTCCAAGTAATAAAGCTAACCCCTGAGTGGTTAAGCTAGCATTTCCCAGGGAGTTACGTTTGTTAACTCCCGCTCATTTCACTTTCGTCTTCCAGCAGCCACTACGGGCTGGCACGCCGCAAATCACCATCCTCGGCCGCCAAAATTCGCTGGGGCATCCCCGCATCGGTCTTACTGTCGCCAAGAAAAACGTTAAGCGTGCGCATGAACGCAACCGGATTAAACGTCTGACGCGTGAAAGCTTCCGTTTACGTCAGCACGAACTGCCTTCTATGGATTTCGTGGTGGTGGCGAAAAAAGGGGTTGCCGACCTCGATAACCGTGCTCTCTCGGAAGCGTTGGAAAAATTATGGCGCCGCCACTGTCGCCTGGCTCGCGGGTCCTGATAGCCCTCATTCGGGTCTATCAACGCCTGATTAGTCCGCTACTCGGGCCACACTGCCGTTTCACGCCAACATGCTCAAGCTACGGAATTGAGGCATTGCGCAGGTTTGGAGTGATAAAAGGCAGTTGGTTGACGGTGAAACGCGTATTAAAATGCCACCCTTTACACCCAGGTGGAGACGACCCCGTCCCCCCAGGACCCTTTGATACCAGAGAACACTAACGATGGATTCGCAACGCAATCTTCTTATCATCGCTTTGTTGTTCGTGTCTTTCATGATCTGGCAGGCATGGGAGCAGGATAAAAATCCTCAACCCCAGCAGCAGACCACGCAGACAACGAGCAGCCAGGGGAGTGCCGCCGACCAGGACGTACCGGCCAGTGGCCAGGGGAAACAGATTACGGTTAAGACCGATGTGCTTGAGCTGACTATCAACACCCGTGGTGGTGATGTTGAGCAGGCGCTGCTGTTGACCTACCCGAAAGAGCTGAAGTCTACCGAGCCGTTCCAGTTACTGGAAACCACGCCAGAGTTTATCTACCAGGCGCAGAGCGGCCTGACCGGTCGTGATGGCCCGGATAACCCGGCTAACGGTGCGCGTCCACTGTACAACGTCGAAAACGACACCTTTGTACTGGCTGATGGCCAGAACGAACTCGTTATTCCGATGACCTACACCGACGCGGCAGGCAACACCTTCACTAAAACCTTCACCCTGAAACGCGGTGAATATGCAGTGAACGTGGGCTACAGCGTACAGAACGCCGGTGCGAAACCGCTTGAAGTATCGACCTTTGGTCAGCTGAAGCAGTCCATCAATCTGCCGTCTCACCGTGACACCGGAAGCAGCAACTTTGCGCTGCATACCTTCCGTGGCGCGGCATACTCCACGCCTGACGCGAAGTATGAGAAATACAAATTCGACACCATTGCCGATAACGAAAACCTGAACGTCAGCTCCAAAGGCGGTTGGGTGGCAATGTTGCAGCAGTATTTCGCAACGGCATGGATCCCAAATAACGACGGTACCAATAACTTCTACACCGCGAATCTGGGCAACGGTATTGCGGCTATCGGCTACAAATCTCAGCCGGTTCTGGTTCAGCCGGGTCAAACCGGTAAGCTGGCAAGCACCCTGTGGGTCGGCCCGGAAATCCAGGACAAAATGGCTGCTGTTGCACCGCACCTGGATCTGACCGTTGACTACGGCTGGTTGTGGTTCATCTCTCAGCCGCTGTTCAAGCTGCTGAAGTTCATCCACAGCTTCCTGGGTAACTGGGGCTTCTCCATCATCGTTATCACCTTCATCGTACGTGGCATCATGTACCCGCTGACCAAAGCGCAGTACACCTCCATGGCGAAGATGCGTATGCTGCAGCCGAAGATTCAGGCAATGCGCGAGCGTCTGGGCGATGACAAACAGCGTCAGAGCCAGGAGATGATGGCCCTGTATAAAGCAGAGAAAGTGAACCCGCTGGGTGGCTGCTTCCCGCTGCTGATTCAGATGCCAATCTTCCTTGCGCTGTACTACATGCTGATGGGTTCCGTTGAGCTGCGCCATGCGCCGTTCGCCCTGTGGATCCATGACCTGTCCGCACAGGACCCATACTACATCCTGCCGATCCTGATGGGCGTGACGATGTTCTTCATCCAGAAGATGTCTCCGACCACCGTGACCGACCCGATGCAGCAGAAGATCATGACCTTTATGCCGGTCATCTTCACCGTGTTCTTCCTGTGGTTCCCGTCAGGTCTGGTGCTGTACTATATCGTCAGCAACCTGGTGACCATCATCCAGCAGCAGCTGATTTACCGTGGTCTGGAAAAACGTGGCCTGCATAGCCGCGAAAAGAAAAAGTCCTGATTCGGTAAGTTAACGCTAAAATAAGGGCGGTCGATTGACCGCCTTTTTTATTTGTATTGAACGAGAGCAACCATGAGCCATAACGACACTATCGTCGCCCAGGCAACCCCACCGGGACGCGGTGGTGTAGGCATTTTGCGTATCTCCGGCCTGAAGGCGCGCGAGGTCGCTGAAGCGGTGCTGGGTAAACTGCCAAAGCCGCGCTACGCTGATTATCTGCCGTTTAAAGACAGCGACGGTACCCCACTGGACCAGGGCATTGCGCTGTGGTTCCCCGGCCCGAACTCCTTTACTGGTGAAGACGTGCTGGAGCTGCAGGGTCACGGTGGCCCGGTCATCCTCGACCTGCTGTTAAAACGTATTCTGACTCTGCCGGGCCTGCGCATTGCGAAGCCGGGCGAGTTCTCCGAACGTGCCTTCCTCAACGACAAGCTCGACCTGGCGCAAGCCGAGGCGATTGCAGACCTGATCGACGCCAGCTCTGAACAGGCGGCTCGCTCTGCTCTGAACTCGTTGCAGGGCGCGTTTTCCGCACGCGTAAATCACCTTGTGGAAGCACTTACTCACCTCAGGATCTACGTCGAAGCAGCGATTGACTTCCCGGATGAAGAAATCGACTTTCTCTCTGACGGTAAAATTGAAGCCCAGCTCAATGACGTGATGGCCGATCTCGATGCCGTTCGCGCCGAAGCGCGCCAGGGGAGCCTGCTGCGTGAAGGGATGAAGGTGGTCATCGCGGGTCGTCCAAACGCCGGGAAATCGAGCCTGCTGAACGCCCTCGCGGGCCGTGAGGCGGCGATCGTGACCGACATCGCCGGGACCACCCGCGACGTGCTGCGCGAGCATATTCACATCGACGGCATGCCGTTGCATATCATCGACACTGCGGGTCTGCGTGATGCCAGCGACGAAGTGGAGCGTATTGGTATCGAGCGCGCCTGGCAGGAGATTGAGCAGGCCGACCGTGTGCTGTTTATGGTAGATGGCACCACGACCGACGCCGTAGACCCGGCGGAGATCTGGCCGGACTTTATCGCCCGTCTGCCAGCTAAACTGCCGATCACCGTGGTGCGTAACAAAGCAGACGTCACCGGCGAAACGCTGGGCATCAGCGATGTGAATGGTCACTCACTTATCCGTCTGTCGGCCCGCACCGGCGAGGGCGTTGACGACCTGCGTAACCATCTCAAGCAGAGCATGGGCTTTGACACCAGCATGGAAGGCGGCTTCCTGGCGCGGCGTCGCCACCTGCAGGCGCTGGAAGAGGCGGCACGTCACCTTGAGCAGGGCAAAGCGCAGCTGATTGGCGCATGGGCGGGGGAATTGCTGGCGGAAGAGCTGCGCCTGGCGCAGCAGAATCTGAGTGAGATCACCGGGGAGTTTACGTCGGACGATCTGCTTGGGAGGATCTTCTCGAGCTTCTGTATCGGTAAGTGACCCCCGTTACTGAAGGGTGATTTCCCCCCAGGAAATCACCCTTGTCCAGTCGATTGCCGTACTCAAAGAGAGCCATCCGGCCGAAAAGTTTCTGAAGCGTTTTTTATTAGCCGATTATTGATCGCTACCCTGTGCGTGGCGGCGATCCTCACCTATGTAACCGTTTCCCTGGTGCTGCTGATGGAAACCATGGGTTTTAATCGCGAGCAGTATTCCACGATGGTCAGTATGGCGGTCTCGTTCTTGACGCCGTTTGCGCTCAATATACTGATCGGGATTCTGATTGGCTGTAGCATGCTCTGCATCCCTTTACTTATGGTCCTCCAGCCCTTCACGCTGATCTGGCATAAACGGAACAGCCATAATCCGAAAATCCTCTGGCTACGCGAGACCATCAAGGCGTTATATGGTGTCAGCGATCCAATTTTCGCCTAAGAAAATGTAAAGTTCGGTCCTCAGCCTTTTCTTACTATCATTTACTGATTAAAACAGGAGTTGAGTTAAGCGATAATGATGTAACCGTTTAACCGACTACGACCATTATCAAGGAGCGAAAAATGGCTACGCACTTTGCAAGAGGGATACTGACAGAAGGTCGTCTCGTATCGGCCAGAATTTCTTCAGCGTGTCACAGTGAAGCGCTCAAACTTCCTGAGCACCGTCGGTCGCGTTTTTTGGCGTCCCGGGCGCTTCTGGCTGAACTGCTGTTTATGCTGTACGGCACCAGTGAGCTGCCGGACATCATCATCCAACCTGAAGGTCGTCCGGTCTTTGCCGACCCGGAGTTGCCGCGTTTCTCCATTGCCTATACGGGCAATATTATTGGCGTAGCACTCACCACCGAAGGCGATTGTGGGCTGGATATGGAGCTTCAGCGCGCGACACGCGGTTTTCACGGCGCCAGCCCGCATGATTATTACCCGCTCTCCAGCAATGAACAGCTGTGGGTGCGCAACCAGAACGATCCCACTGAAGCCCGGGCTCAGCTTATCACCTTGCGTCAGAGCATTCGTAAGCTCTGTGGCTGCGCGTCAGATGATGCCAGTCAGCTGCAACTCCTGCCGGGCTCCGGACGCCTGCGCTCCACGCAAGCCGCGCTGGTAGAAGCGCTCAGCGATGTTGAGGATGTACTGATCTGGTCTGTAGCAGTGACACCTGCCATTGAACGGCTGAAAATCTGGGAATTTGACAGTAAACAGGGATGGAGTAGCCTTCCGGATGTGCCCGAACGTGCCAACGAGCCCGCCGCGCGCCTGATGAGATTAACCAGTTTACCGGCAGAAAAAGCATATACCCTTAGCTGATCCGTTCAGGGTCATCATGATGAAACAGGAGTAATCATGTCTGAAACGTTGAAAGTCGTTACATTACTGGGAAGCCTGCGCAAAGGTTCATTTAACGGGATGGTTGCCCGTACGCTGCCACAGTTGGCTCCGGCGGGTATGGAGATTAGCGCCCTGCCGTCCATTGGTGACATTCCCCTTTACGATGCGGACGTGCAGCAGGAAGAAGGCTTTCCGCAGAGCGTCGAAGCGCTGGCCGAGCAGATTCGCCAGGCTGACGGGGTGGTGATTGTGACGCCAGAGTATAACTACTCGGTTCCGGGTGGTCTGAAAAACGCAATTGACTGGCTATCCCGCCTGCCGGAGCAGCCGCTTTCCGGTAAGCCGGTGCTGATTCAGACCAGTTCAATGGGTGCCATTGGCGGTGCGCGCTGCCAGTATCATCTGCGCCAGATCCTGGTATTCCTGGATGCAATGGTCATGAACAAGCCGGAATTTATGGGTGGTGTGATTCAGAATAAGGTCGACCCGCAGACGGGTGAAGTGGTGGATCAGAGCACGCGTGACCATCTCTCTGGCCAGTTGACGGCGTTTGGGGATTATATCAAGAGGGTGAAGGCTTAAGTGAGGTGCGGGCTGATGCCCTCACCCCAGCCCTCTCCCACGGGAGAGGGTGCAAACATGTTTATTTTGCTGGG